>JBARZO010000142.1:0-3336 GCA_049650165.1 Rubrobacteraceae bacterium | reverse complement strand
GCTTTTACGCCGGCGTCTATGGCTCAATCGGCCCCTCGGGTTTATATGCTAGTAGCCTGGAGGAAACCTCGGCCAGAGCCTCCTTCGAAAGGCTTTCTTCAAGGGCGGGGAAGAGAGCGCGCTCTTCCAACCTTATGTGAGCCTCTAACTGTTCTCCCAGGGTCTGTAAGGTTTTCTTCTGGACATCTTCTCGCTCAACCTCGTCACCAAGTTGCATGGTGAGTCCCCGGATGCGGGCATGCTGGGAAAGCATCACGATCACGCATTCGCACCGCAGATTGCCCCCGTGGCGGGCCAACACTGGCAAGAGCACTTCCTCCTCTTTTCTGAAGTGGAGCCTAGTATCCTCCTGCCAGAACTTCAGGAAAGCCCGGGCGGCCTCCGCTGGCGTAACTCCTTCTCCCGAAGCGGCTCTCTTGAGCCGTAATGCATTGACCAGACCTTGGTGATGGTCGTCAGAGAACTCCCTGAGGTGCGGGTGTCGTTTCATGCTTCTACTCCTATTTTTCGGTCTTTGCCGATCCGTAGCGGACCACGACGACGATGGACCGTGAGGTAGGCGAAGTCCTCTGAAACACTGCGGGTAGAACGCCGGGCGCCCTTTGGGACAAAGACCAAGTTTCCCTTCGAAAGGTGAAGATCCTCGCCGTCTACGTTCACGACGCCCGAACCGTAGACACCCAGAAAGATTACATCTACTTCATCGTTTAAATGCTCCCCGACGCCCTCTCCGGTGCTAAAGCTGACCAGGTTGGCGTTCAGATCTTCGCTCTCTCCGAGAGTCCAGATCACGCCTTCACGTCCCGCCGCCTCCGCAGCGGGCGCTGCCAGGTTCACCGACCCCCCGTCACTCACCTTTTAACCACGTGGAGCACGCATATTGCATCTTCCAACGCCTCTACCGCATGCGGCACTCCAGCGTCACACGTAAGCAACATGCCCGGACCAGCCTCCACCACCTCACCCTCGGCGGCAAACCGGATAAGTCCTTCTCTAACACCCACCGAAATCGGACCCGGCGCCGAGTGCTCCTCCAGCCGGTCCCCAGCCCTCATGACCAACAACACCACGTTGAGCCCCGCGCCTTTTCTCAGCGTTATGGCGTTGCGATGCCCCTCCCGCCATTCCTTCTCTTCGCGCAACCGCGTGATCTCTTTGTCGAGGTCGAAGCTCTGTAAAGAACCGTGCAAGGGCCTCTCAGTCTCCGGACGGGGTCTGTCCGTCATATTGGCCTCCTCTACTGTAGCGTGCTTCCTAAGTTTTATATTACTATTTTAGTAACAGTATAGATAGGTTCAGCGATGGGTAGTTTCTCGGGCAGAGGTCTCGGTGCTGTAGAATTAGGTACGTTGTCCTGGATAAGCGTGTACGTTTTCGGAAGTGAACGAGTAAGGATGGTCTTTTGAGGGCGCAAGGTTGCGGCTAGAGTTAAGCAGCGAAGGACGCTACGCTTTGCGCGCCCTGATCTACCTGTCCCAGACCGGTGAACAGGTCACAGCGGACAGGATCTCCGCCGAATCACAGGTTCCGCGCCGCCTACTAGCCCGTATCCTCGCCAAGCTCTCCCATGCCGGGCTGGTCGAAAGCCAGGAAGGTCGCGGCGGAGGTTCCCGCCTGGCCCGTACTCCAGAAGAGATAACTCTCCGTAACGCCGTAGAAGCCGCCGAAGGTCCCTTCGAAGTCACCCGCTGCATAATGGAACAAAGGGCTTGCGGAGAGGGCCGTCCGTGCGCGATGCACGACGCCTGGGAAGAAGGCCAGGAAGCGATCCTTCAATACCTGGAGACCCAAACCCTCTCCGACTTCGTCTCGACCATAGTATCGGAGACGCCGGCCACCGAAACCCAATAGTCAGAACCGGCAAAATTCCTCGGATGCTCCAAAATACTCTTGCGCGACCCCACTAATCCTATTACTATAACTAAATAAGTAATAGTTGGCACCCTGGCGATTTATTGATCGTTGGGCTGCGTCCAGCTCCCGGAGAAAGGTGGGTTCTATGGAGAGCGGGTCTGGCAGACGAGGGTTGCTGGTTTCCAAGGTCTGGGTCCAGGCGGCGGGACTCGTATTCTTATTCGGCTTCTTCGTGCTGGGGTTACTGGCGTACCGGACCTACAGCGGGCAGCCGCCGATACCGGAGAAGGTGGTCGGGCCAGACGGGGCGGTCGTCTACACAGGCGAAGAGATAAGCGAAGGACAGAAGGTCTTTCTGCGCAACGGGCTGATGCAGTACGGTTCGATCTTCGGGCACGGCGGCTACCTCGGACCCGACTACACGGCGGATTATCTGCGGCGGTCGGCCCTCGCCGTGCGCAAGAGCTACGGTGGCGAAGGTTCCGACAAGGCGCGGGCGCGGACAATATCGGACTACAAAGAGAACCGCTACGATGCCGAAAGCCGTACCCTGGAGTTCAGTGCGGCCCAGGCTGCAGCGTTCGATGAGGTCCGCGGACACTATGCAGATTTCTTCGGGGAGCCGACCACGAAGTTCGGGTTGAGACCGGGCGCGATCACCGACCCGCAGGAGATAAAGGAGCTTACGGCGTTCTTTAGTTGGTCGGCGTGGGCGGCGGCCACCACTAGGCCGGGGACCGAGTACACCTACACCAACAACTGGCCGCCCGAGCAACTCGTCGGCAATCAGCCCTCGGCGAACGTCCTGGTGTGGAGCGTGCTGTCGCTCGTCGCGCTACTCGGTGGCATCGGGCTGCTGTTCGCCGCGTTTGGGCGGTGGAATTTCCTCGGCTGGCACGGGCGCGAGCAACAGGAGCTCTCGTTCCGTTCACCGGGAGATGTGGCGCTCACTCCGGCTCAGCGGGTGTGCGCGTGGTTCTTCCTGGTGATGGCCGCGCTCTTCCTAATCCAGACGATGGTGGGGGCCGCCTCGCAGCACTACCGGGCGGAGTTGGGCAGCTTCTTCGGCGTAGATCTGGCCCAGTTTCTGCCGTTCAACATAGTCCGTACCTGGCACGTGCAACTCTCGATCCTCTGGGTTGCGACCTCTTTTCTGGCAGCCGGGATCTTCCTGGCGCCCATGATCGCGGGCCGCGAGCCCCGCGGTCAGAAGTGGCTGGCCTACGGGCTGCTCGGGGCCCTAGCCATCGTGGTCTTCGGCAGCATGGCGGGCGAGTTCGCCGGCATCCACGGCTGGATGGGCGAATGGTGGGCCTGGTTCGGGAACCAGGGGCTAGAGTACCTGGACCTCGGCCGGTTCTGGCAGGTGCTGCTCTCCATCGGATTATTTTTCTGGGTGTTCATGCTCTTCCGGGTTATGCGCGGACGGCTTGGGAGAGAACACATGGGCAACATGCCGTGGCTCTTCTTCTTCGCGGCGTT
>JBARZO010000141.1:0-5429 GCA_049650165.1 Rubrobacteraceae bacterium | reverse complement strand
GACCGAAACCCTCTCCGTCGATGGAGTCGAAACCGTTAACACGCAGCTAACCTTCGACCCGATGTGGAGCCCGGAGATGATGAGCCCGGCGGCCAAACTCTTTTTTGGCCGTTAGAGAAGAGATCTAACATAGCTTCGATCCATCCAGAGGCGCCGAAGGTGAAATCCGGCGTCGCGCATCTTTCCTGACATGAAGATCAAGGGCCTGCTGTTGGACCTGGACGGCACGCTCTACAAAGATGACGAACCCATAAAAGGTGCACCAGAGGCGCTTTCACAGCTCAAGGCCGCCGGCCTTGTCCTCCGTTACGTCACCAACACCACGCGCAAGCCCCGGGGCACGGTTCACAAGCGGTTGACTTCTCTCGGCTTCGATATCGAGGAGGACGAAATCCTCACCCCGGCCCGCGTCGCATCGCGATTGATCGGGGACCGCACCTGCTTCCCGCTGGTTGACGAAGCACTCCTCGAAGACCTGGTCGAAGTCCAGTTCACCGACAAGGCCCCGGATTTCGTGCTCGTCGGAGATCTCGGGGAAGACTTCACCTACGGAAGGCTAAACGAAGCCTTTCGGCTGCTGATGCAGGGCGCGCAACTACTGGCACTCCAGAAAAATCGCTACTGGAGCACCGGAGGCGAGCCCACTCTGGACGCCGGTCCCTTCGTTGCCGCGCTGGAATATGCCAGCAAAAAAGGAGCCACGGTGGTTGGCAAGCCCGAAGAGAGTTTCTTCAGGATCGCGCTAGAAGAAATGGAGCTAGAAGCCGCGGAGGTAGCGATGGTCGGGGACGATCCGGAATCCGACGTTGCCGGAGCCCAGGCCGCCGGTCTGTACGGGGTACAGGTGAAGACCGGCAAATATCGTCCCGGAAATGTAGGCGAGCCAGACCTCACCGTAGAGAGCATCGCCCGGCTGCCGGAGGCGCTCGACTTGTGATACGCACCGTTGACGAGAGTACGTACATTTTCGTGCCACTGGCCGAAGAAAACAGCCCGGCATGAACGACTATTCTCTGGACGTTTGAGAAGTTTACCGAGAACGGTGAAGCGACGCGCGTGTTGCGAGAGACGAAGATAACCACTGCCTTATTGCCTTCGACCGGAGAACCCTTCGTAAAAGTGGTGCAGTAACCAGTTCCTCCGGGGGCAGCGAGTATTCCGCGGATCACGTGGATCGCTCTTACCCAAACGGTCAGGAAGGCCCAAACTTCGAAGACTTTACGGTAACGAGGAAATTGTGCCGGAACTCTGAAGGCGCAATGGAGCAGGAGCGCGCTACTTGGCCGCACTGGAAGATGTAAAGGGCTATCATCAGAAAATAGACGGTCGGTTGTACCTGGAGACCGGAGACGGACGCAAGTTGGTTTTCGTTGGTTCCGGGTAACATGACTTTTCGCGAATCGAGAGGAGATCCACATGAAGACCAGCGACATTCAAGTGAGAACCAACGAACGATACGAGTTCGTCACCATTACCGAAGATGTAAAAAACGCTGTGCGGGAAGCGGGCATTGAAGAAGGTTTCTGCATAATCTCTTCCACCCACACGACCGCCGCCATCACCGTCAACGAAGACTACGACCGAGACGTTCCCCGCGACCTGGCCGCAGCGAGCAAGGCTCTAATAAATTCTCTGGACGTTAGCTTCCAGCACGCCGAGGGCAACAGCGATTCGCATTTGTTGACCAGCTTCTTCGGCCAGTCACAGTATTTGTTGGTGAAGGGGGGACGGTTGGATCTGGGCCGCTGGCAGGGAGTTTTTCTGGCCGAATTCGACGGTCCCCGGAGCCGAACGGTGCGGGTGGCCGTCTCCGAAGCTTAGACAGATCTTCGTAAAACCGAATATTTTTCGACATCGGGCTATAGACAAATTCGCCGGTTATCTCTATCTTATCTCGCTATCGGAGGTTACATACTTCCGCGATTGAAAACGTGGAGATATCCGGGAGGGGTTGAATATGGAAGACTTTCTATCCAGGGCGAGTGGCTTTATCTGGGGCCCCTATCTTCTGGTGCCGCTGCTGCTACTGACCGGCATTGTGCTAACGATCGTACTTCGCGGTATTCAATTCAAGCAGCTTGGCCCCGCGCTGTACCTGGCCTTCATAATCCGCAAGGACGAGGGAGCGGAAGGCGACATATCTCACTTCCAGGCGCTGATGACCGCGTTGGCGGCCACAGTGGGTACGGGTAATATCGCCGGTGTAGCGACCGCTATAGCGCTCGGAGGGCCTGGCGCGTTGTTCTGGATGTGGATCACGGCTCTCTTCGGGATGGCCACTAAATACTCCGAGGCGGTTCTCGGCGTACGTTACCGAGTTCAGGACGAAGAAGGCGAGATGGCGGGCGGACCGATGTACTATCTGACCCGCGGAATCGGTGGTCCGGCCGGCCGGGTTCTCGGCTTGCTATTTGCGGTCTTCGCCGCCATCGCGGCTTTCGGTATCGGTAACGCGGTGCAGTCTTAAGAGACTACACAGGCGCTCGAAGGGGCTTTCGGTATACCGGTAGTCATAACAGCCGCTGTCTTAGCCGGACTGGCGGCGGTGGTAATTCTAGGGGGCATCAGGTCTATTGGCCGCTTCGCCGCCCTTTTCGTGCCTGTTATGGGCGTCATCTATATGCTTGGGGCGACGATTGTTCTCCTGGTAAACATAGGCAACGTTCCGGGTGCTATCGGACTGGTGATCTCTAATGCCTTTACCGGCACGGCCGCCACCGGTGGATTCGCAGGTGTATCGGTGCTTTTGGCGATCCAGTTCGGCGTCGCCCGCGGAATCTTCTCCAACGAATCCGGGCTCGGAACGGGAGGCATCGCCGCCGCCGCCGCGCAGACACGGGTTCCTGCCCGCCAGGGCATAGTCTCGATGACCCAGACTTTCATAGACACGATCATCGTCTGTTCCTTTACCGGACTAGCTATAATTTCTTCCGGAGTTTGGGAGCGGGGCTACGAAGCCTTCGACGAGAGTGGAGCAGGACTTACGCAGGCCGCGTTCGCCACGGGACTCGGTGATTCGTTCGGACCTCAGGTGGTCGCCGTCGGGCTAGCCTTCTTCGCGTTCTCAACCCTTCTCGGATGGGCGTATTACGGCGAGCGCAACATGGTGTATCTCTTCGGACGTCGCGCCGTGTTTCCGTACCGTCTCGTCTTTATCGCCGTCATCTTTTTCGGTGGATTCCTGGAACTCGGACTCGTCTGGATCTTCGCCGACGTGATGAACGGACTTATGGCGCTGCCGAACCTGATCGGGCTGCTGTTGCTCGCTGGAGTTGTTTATCGTGAGACGCGGAGCTACTTCAATGGTGGCACCGGTTCTCAGGATAGGGTGCGTTAGAAAAAGGTATGGATGTCCGTTTTGCGGCCCAGGCGTTTAGTTAACCGCCATTCTCCGGTAGAATAGCGCTACGTGCGGTACGGATCTTCATCAATCCACTGGAGGACTATACATGAGTAGAGTGGTTAAAGCGGGTGCGGCGATAGGCGGGGCGGCCCTGGCGGTCGGGGGGCTCAGGTGGGCGATGAGTTCTGAGCCCCGATACGCGGCCTGGGAAAAGCCGAGCTACGAGAGCTTCGAGCACCGGGTCTTGATTTTGGGCGGAGGGTTTGGCGGCTTTAATACGGCCAAGCACGTCTGCGAGCTGGTAGAGGATCGGGAAGACGTGGGCGTCATGGTCATCTCCAGAGACAACTACCTGACCTTCTGGCCGATGGTGCCGAGCGTGGTCTCCAGTGACGTTGGGGTCAAGAACATCGCCCAGCCTCTCAGGCGTAGCCTCATCAACATGGGCGCCAGCTTCCGTCGGGCGGAGGTCGAAAAGGTGGATCTGGAGAATCAGGTCGTCGTCGCCGACGGCCACGAGTTCTCCTACGACCAACTGGTGCTGGCGCTCGGCGCCCAGCCTTCTTTTTTCGGTATTCCCGGCGTCGAGGAGCACGCCATCTCGATGAGGAGCATCCCGGATGCGGTGGACGTCCGAAACCGGGTGGTAGAGCGGTTCGAAGAAGCTACCATCGAAAAGGGAGACATCGACGAGTCGAAGCTGACGTTCGTCGTGATTGGGGCCGGCGCCACGGGAACCGAGACGGCGGCTCAACTCCACGTCCTCATTCACGAGATACTGGGACCCGAATACCCGAACATAAACCCCAATCGCTTTCGAGTCTTCCTAATGGACGCGCTGCCCCACATACTTCCGGAGTTGGACCCTGGCCTCAGGAGGGTGGCCCGCAGCCAACTCGCGGCCAGAAACATCGAAGTTATGACCGAGGCTATGGCGGAAGAGATCACCGAGGGCCAGGTGAAACTGAAGGACGGTCGCACGGTAGCATCGGAGAACGTGATCTGGACGGCCGGCGCCCGGCCGAGTTCCTTGCTCGAAGACATCGGCATCCCGTTGCAGGAGAAGACAAAGGGCGCGAAGACCGACGAGTATCTCAGAGTAGAAGGGCACGATAACGTCTGGGCGATCGGGGACAACGCGACCGTCCCGGACCAGGACGACGGGTTTGTACCTCCCAACGCCCAGGCTGCGGTCAAAGAGGGTGTGTGTCTGGCCGAGAATATTGTCTCCGCGATAGACGGCGATGGTATAAAGCCGTTCAAATTCAAGTCTCAGGGACAGCTCATCGACCTGGGGAGTCACTTTGCCGTAAACGACGTCTTCGGTGTCAAGTTCAGCGGTTGGATCGCCTCGATGTTCTGGCGGATGGCGTACCTCGTACGGCTGCAGAGCCCCCAGGGCAAGGTGCGCCAGGCTTTCGATTGGGGCCTTGAGTTGTTCACCCGTCCGACGGTCGCCCAGATCAGCGGTACCAAGGAAGAATAGTTCAGCGGATCTGCCTTGAGCCTCAACCCGAAGAGTGCTAACTTAGCCGGGCTGTAGAAGACCCGGTAAAGGGGCGCGTATGACTCTGGCCAACCAGTTGACCATGATCCGGCTAATAGCCGTAGCCCCCGTGATGCTCGCGATGTACCTCCAGTTCCCGTACGCCCGCGCCGTCGCGGTAGCGATTTACCTCGGGGCACTCCTTACCGACTACCTGGACGGGGTCGTCGCCCGAAAGAGCGGCGAGGTCACGGGTTTCGGCAAGCTCATGGACTCCATCGCCGACAAGGCTCTCATAGTCTCGCTCTTTTTCGCCCTCGTGGGTGAAGGATCTATGGCCGCGTGGATGGCGGCGATCATGGTGATCCGGGAGTTCGCCGTTACGGGTCTGCGGATGGTGGCGCTCGAAGCGGGAGAGGTCATCGCCGCCAACAGTTGGGGCAAGGCCAAAATGAATGCCCAGAGCGTCGCCGTATTGATATTGTTGCTCGGCGACCCGGACAAAGTTGGCTGGCAAGACGCGTTGACGACCCTGGGGTGGTGGGCGATGCTGGTGGCGACTATCCTGACTTTGATCTCCGGCTGGTCGTACCTTAGAGA
>JBARZO010000140.1:0-3331 GCA_049650165.1 Rubrobacteraceae bacterium | reverse complement strand
GTTCGGGGGTGAATGCTCACCGGAGGAGATCGACCGCGTGGCGGAAATCGCATCCGAGAGCGGTGCCGACGCGGTGGTGGGTATCGGGGGCGGCAAGACGATGGACACGGCAAAATCCGTCGCCCATCCCGCGGGCTTACCACTCGTCATCGTACCGACCATCGCTTCCACCGACGCCCCGACCAGCTCGCTCTCAGTGGTCTACGATTCGGAGGGAGCTTTCAAAGAGTACCGTTTCTTCGGCCGCAACCCGGACGCGGTCGTGGTAGACACCTCCATTATCGTCGGCGCGCCGGTAAGATTCCTGGTGGCCGGGATAGGGGATGGACTCTCCACGTACTTCGAGGCGGATTCGTCCTCAAGAACGCGCAAGGAGGCGATGTCCGGCGGGGCGCCAACGCTGGCGGCCGTTACGCTTGCCCGACTCTGCTATGACACCCTGCTTGAGCATGGCCTCTCGGCCCGGCTAGCGGCTGAGAAGGGCGCTGTGACGCCGGCTTTCGAGAAGGTGGTCGAGGCGAACACGTTGCTTTCGGGTCTCGGGTTCGAGTCCGGCGGGCTCGCGGCGGCCCACTCGGTTCACAATGGCTTGACGGCTCTGGAAGGTACGCACGACTACTGGCACGGGGAGAAGGTTGCTTTCGGGGTGATCTCCATGCTCATGCTCGAAGAGCGTCCTGCCGGGGTAGTCGAGGAACTGGTGGATTTCTGCCTGGAGGTCGGCCTGCCCGTAAACCTGGAGGACATCGGGGTCGGAGATGCGAGTCGTGAAGACTTGGAGCAGGTGGCCGATGGCGCTTGTGCTGAGGGGGAGACTATCCACAATATGCCGTTCGACGTCTATCCCGAGATGGTCGTGGACGCCATGCTCGCCGCCGACGCCTTCGGCCATCAGCGCCGCGCCGTCCTGGAGGGCGAAGCCCGTCTTCCTGCAGTCGCAGATTGAGTCGGCGGACACATTTCGGATGACTGTCAGATGCTCACCCGGGAAAGGAGGTGGTGCTTACGGACTACTGCTGATGCAAACCAGATCGGATGCAAACTAGACCACTGAGGAGGAGTGACTTTGGAGCGCAACGGAGAGGGTAAGATCGCTTTGGTAACGGGGGCTGCGAGAGGGATTGGTCGGGGCATAGCCCTGCGGCTGGCCTCAGATGGACTGGACGTGGCGATCAACGACATCCCGGACAACAGCGATCAGCTCGATGAAGTAGCTGAAGAAATTCGCCAGGCGGGAAGCAAAACGACTACTGTGGTCGCCGACGTTTCGGAGGCGGACCAGGTCGACGGAATGGTGAATCAAGTAGTTGAGGAACTTGGTCAGCTCAACGTCATGGTGGCGAACGCCGGGATAGCCCAGGTGGTACCGCTTATAGAGTTGTCGCCGGAAGATTTCGACCGGATGATGTCCACCAACCTCCGCGGTGTCTTTCTGTGCTATCAGGCGGCGGCGCGGCAGATGATCGAGCAGGGCGAGGGCGGCAAGATCATCGGCGCGGCATCTATAGTCGCCTACCGACCATTTCCGCTACTCGGACACTACTCAGCCTCCAAGTGGGCTGTGCGCGGCCTAACCCAGGCTGCGGCCATGGAATGGTCCCAGTACGGCATCACGGTCAACGCATACTGTCCCGGCATCGTGGGTACGGCCATGTGGGACCTCATAGACGAGAAGCTCGCCGAGCACGAAGGCTTGCAGAAAGGCCAGGCTATCGAGAAGTATTCGGACCTGATTCACCTCGGCCGGGTTTCGGTCCCCGAAGATGTGGCGGCATACGTTTCCTATCTGGCATCAGCTGACTCCGACTACATGACCGGACAATCCGTCATGATCGACGGCGGCATCCAGTTTTCGTGAGCTAAGGGGGTCCATCCACGAAAAGAGGCGCGACACGAATCGTCGCGCCTCTCGCTATAATTCCTTGCGTACTCGCACTATCCCAAGTCTCGCTGGAAGGATCTAGTAATGACCACCAAATACATACACACCTGCTACCGGATATTAGACCCCAAGACGAGCGAGGACTTCTACGTCGGCAAGCTCGGTCTGAATAAGGTCGGTGAGATGCACTTCGACACGGCGACCAACTACTTCTTCGCGGTAGACGAAGACGCCTCGGAGCCGATGCTGGAGCTCACCCACAACCACGACCAGGACGAGCCTTACGAGATGGGAGACGGCTACTCGCACGTAGCCTTCACCGTGGACGACCTGGAGGGAACTGTGGCGAAGCTCGAAGAAGAAGGAGTAGAGGTCACGCTCCAGCCTAAGACGATGACCGTCGAGGGGCACGACTACAAGATAGCTTTTGTCATGGACCCGGACGGTTATAAGATCGAACTAGTAGAGCGCGGCACGATGAAGGTGGGGGACCTCATCCAGTAACCCGGAAGAGGGCGTCGCTTCTGTAATAGCGACGCCCTTCTTTTCGGTCTACGCGGCGCCGTTTATTTTCCGGCGCGTCTCTTCGACATCCATGCCGGAGAGGCGGAGTAGGTTTTCGCCCAGGATCTTGCGCTTCGCCCCTTCGGTGAGCTGCGGGTAGCCGTAGCCTTCAACCAGGTCTTGGGGGATTTCGAAGTCCCAGAAGGCATCGAGCGCCCACTTGGGGTGCCAGATCGGGGCTTCGGAACCGTAGATGATCTTGTCTTCCCCCGCCCAGAACATGAGCTTGCCGATCCACTCGGCGAACTGCCGCGGCGAGCGGACGACGAAGTTGATGGTCGCCGCGATGGAGGCGTACAGGTTCGGATAACGTACTAGTTGCCAGCACGTCTCGTCGATAAACGGTAACCCGACGTGGAAGATGACGAAATTTATGTCCGGGAAGTTGGCCGCCGCCCCGTCCATGTCCCAGGTCTGGGTCGCTTCTATGGGTTGCGGGCCGAGCGGCACGCCTTTGTGGACCCCGATCAGGCTTATCCCCAACTCCTGCGCCTTCTCGTAGATCGGGAACGCTATCTTGGGATCGTCCATGCGCCAGGGGAAGGGCTCGCCGTAGTCGTAGCGGACGTTGTAGAACTTGAACTCCTTCGCTCCGTACTCCTCTACCTGGACCTCCATCTGGTCCAACGCCTTTTTGCCCTCCAATGGGTTGACCGTGCCCCAAAAGACCGTGCGGTCCGGGTTCTCCTGCGTCAGCTCCACACACCGCTCCCAGGGCGAGAGACCGTCTCGGAACAGGTCCGTGAGCGGCAGCGGCATGGCGACGAGCATATCCGTATCCGACTCGTCGAAGACCATCTGGGAGATCTCCGCCGTACTCCACTCCTTCAGGAACTCGTCCGCCGAGAGCTTCGGCTCGGCTTTGGGCGTCAGGACGTTGTGAAA
>JBARZO010000139.1:0-6409 GCA_049650165.1 Rubrobacteraceae bacterium | reverse complement strand
GTAGACCATCGCGCCCGGCTCGCCATAGGATTCGAAATCTCGCAACTCCACGCCGCTATTTTATGGGAGATTTCTGGAGTTCGTCGCACCGGCTGAACCATCCTGGATATCTTCGACTTCGGGCTTTCGGAAGAGGAGATAGACTACATCTACGGGTTGGTCCGTTAGGTGCGATCTTCCGGCGCAAAATCTTCTTCGGATCGGCCTTCCAGCTCGGCTACGGCGGGGAGAAACCACTCGGGACGGGGCTGCACTTCGTCGGTCTCGGTGTCGTAGAAGACGTGGGCGGCGGAACCCTCGGCAGCGAGGGTTCCTTCTTCGAAGCTCTCGCCGGTGCGGAGTTCGAAGTCCATTGTGTAGGAGCGGTTGCCGACCGTGCGGACTGTTGCAGCGGCGTGGACATCATCGTCGAGGAAGATCGGGGCTTTGTACCGGACGGTCGCCTCGGCGATGACGTATCGCACGCCGGGGAAGTCGCCGGCTTCGAGACCCTCGACTCCCAGTTGGCAGGCTAACTCTCGCCAATAGGCTACGCGGGCGGACTCGAAGAAGCCCAGATGGATCGCGTTGTTGACGTGGCCGTAGGGGTCGAGGTCCTGGTATCGGACGGCGAGCTTCTCTATGGCGGGTGGATTTTTCATAAGGTCTTTCCTTCCGGGTTGGGGAGATGTATCCGGCGACAGATTCTACCCTTTGTCGGAGTGTCGGTTTCTGATTTAATCTGACCTTATGGGATACGAAGAGTTTCTGCAGCAGGGCGAGACACTGGCAGAAGAGGGACTGGTTGAGGAGGCGCTCTCCCGCTTCGAGCAGGCGCTGGAGGCGGCGCCGGGGAACCCGGAGTGCATCGAGGCGGTGGGACGGGCGCTCTTGAGCCTGGACCGGCTGGAGGAGGCCGAGGCGAGCTTCCTGAACGCACTAGAACTCGACCCGGAGTGGTCCGCGCCCAGGATGGGACTCGCAATGGTGGCCATGCGCCGGGAAGAGCCGTTCAAGGTCGTCCACAATTTGGAGCGGGCGATCGAAGCCGACCCCGAATACCCGGACACCTACGTCGAGCTCGGTCGATATTACGGGCTGATGCGGGAGCCGGATCTCGCCCGGGAAACGTTCGGGCGCTGGCTCCGCAGTCGCCCGGAAGACACCGACATGCTCATCAACGCCGGCCTCGTCGCCTTTGATGCCGCCGACTACGCCCAGGCTCTGGAGTTCTTCGAGAAAGCCCTCGACAACGCGACCGACGACGAGCAGGGCAGCGGCGCAAAGACTTTCAAGGCCAACACTCTCGACATGCTCGGCCGCTACCCGGAGGCCGTCACAACTTACGAAGAAGTTATAGAAGAGACGCCGGACTGGTGGGAAGCCCACGCCAACCTGGGCATCTGTCACGCCCGGAACGAACACTTCGACGAGGCCGAACTCGCTTTCCGGCGAGGCCTCGAAGACTGCCCCGGCTCGCCGGAGATCCGGGACGAACTCGCCGCCCATCTGCTGGGCGAACAGAAAGACCTGAAAGAAGCGCTAAAGCTCTCGGAGGAGGCCGTCGCCCTGGGAGGCGATGAGGTGCGCCACCTCTACACCTTGGGCGAGGTTCGGCTGGCGCTGGAAGACGAGGCCGGGGCTGAAGAGGCGTATCTGGCGGTGCTGGAGCTGGATCCGGAAGACCCGAACGCCCATCTGGAGCTCGGTCTCATTCAAGAGCGGCAGGGTGCGACGACCGAGGCCGAGGAGCATTTCATAGAATCCCTCAAGAGCGATCCCGGCAACCCCCGGGCGTTGTACTCTTACGCCAGCCTCTACTACGCCACCGACGACCTCGAAACCGCCGAGGAGTTGTTGGTGAGATCCCTCGCCATCGACGATGGCTACTCGCCCGCCCTCTCCGCGCTCGCTAGCATCCGGGCCCGCAACGGCGACTACGACTCATCCCTGGGCTACATCGAAAAGGCCGTCGAAGCCGGAGAAAGCGACGCCGAGCACTTCCGGCGGGCATTGGAATTTGCTCCTTTGCGCGACAACCCGAAGTTTCGGCGTCTGATCTCCCGGATGTCTTCGAAAGACGCCGGACAGGGCTAGCCCGTGTCTTCGGCGGTCGCCCTCGGAATCCTTCTCCTGATCGCCGGCTCCGGAGGCCTCATCTTCGGGACCTACGCCCTACTCCGCGGCGGACGAGGTCAACGCGGCGGAATAGGTCCCATCCCGGAGCGTGGCATACACCTCGTAGCCGGTATCCGGATGCTCCTCATCGGAACCCTCAGCTTTGCGACCGGGGTGTACGTGCTGTGGTCTTTCTAAATTGACCCGGCATTTACCTAGCGCGCCGGAAGCTGCTCCCTCCAACCCCTCAACAACTCCCTCTCGAACTCCGGAGAAAGTCCCGCCAGAAGTTCCTGGCCCTGCGGCCTGCGACGCAGCCAGTTCAGGGTGTCGCGGGCGGTTTCTTCGACGGGACGAAAGCTCAGGCCGGCGGCGAGCGCCTTAGAAGAATCCACCGCTTCAAAGGGTATCTGATCCTCTGGAAACCACAGCGGCCGCTCTTCTTCCGGCACCCCGGAGAGTCGCTCTCTCAGAAACTGCTCTCCAACCCAGACTACCTCCGACCCGCCGACCGCAGCACCAACCGCTTCTTCAGCCACCCGCCGGCAAGAATCCAGCACCCGGCCTACGGAGACCCCACGGCCGGGTCCGACGGTGTTGAAAACCCCGGGAGTTTTGGCGTCCAGCATCCGGACCATCCAGCGTGCCAGGTCCCGGGCGTCGGTGAACTGGACCTCGCGCTCCGGGTCGCCGGGGGCCAAAATCTCCCCGCCCCGGTCTCCGACCCGGGTGAAACGTTCCGGCCACCACGAGAAGCGGTCGGTCGGGTCGCGAGGACCGACCATGATGCCCGTGCGGGCTATGAGAGCGGGGCCGTCGAACTTCTCTTTCACAACTCTCTCGCAGCGGATTTTGGCGAGGCCCCGCTCTTGCAGAGGGTCTTCTTCGTCTTCCCCGGACACCTCACGCCTCAGCGGCGACGACTCGTCCACGACCGCCGGGCCGTCGGGATGGTAGTTGGTAATGCCGGAGACGAAACCGTAGGCGCCGACGCTGCCGGAGAGCAACCCGGCCGTCTCTCCAACGGCTTCCGGGTCGCTGAAAGTGTCGAGCACCGCGTCCCACTCACGACCCTCCAGGGCGCCGAGATCACCCTGCCGGTCACCCGCCAGCGGCTCTGCTCCGGTGAGCGGAGCCTCGCCCTTCCGGGTAAAAGTGGATACCTCGTGTCCCGCCTCCAAGGCCTCGGCTACCACGTGGTAGCCGAGAAAGCCCGTTCCGCCGAGTACTAAAAGCTTCATCCCTGCGACGCTCCGTTCTGCCCTGGATCAGTCCTTAGGACGTTCGACTTCTTCGCAAACCACGTAGTGGACCCGGCTGGCCGGGATCAGCCACACCCTGTTCGCCCGCGCAGATATTCTGAGCGGCTCGTTGGCCTGCAGGCTGTTGGAGATTTTGTACAGGGCCTGCTCGGCTTTCTCCTGATCCTCGTAGACACCGTAGACCATCCGGGGCAGGGCCTTTCCCGTGTTGGCCCCAGTCGAGGCTCCGGCGGCCCCTTCGGGATCCGCCGCGCGGGCTTCTTCGAGGTCCTGTTGCGGGTACTCGCCCGGATTGATCAGCCACACCATCACACTGTAAGCCATCTTCTTCTCTTTTTCGGATTGTGCAACAGGCCTGAAAGTAACATCTACTCCTTCGACTCCAAAGTGTTAGCGGTTACTAGCCGACCCGAAAGAAAAGATTCAATAGACTAGGATAGACGTACAAACAACCTTAGAGAAAGCGCGGTATTTCGTTGCAGGAAGATCCGAAATACTTTTCGAGGGTGGACAAGTTTCCAAGTGTCGGCAATGAGTGAAGATAAGCTGAGGGTACTCGTCAGCGGCGGTGCGGGCTTTATCGGCTCGCACGTTGCGGAGCGCCTTGTTTCCGGCGGCCACGAGGTCGCCGTCGTCGACGACCTCTCTAACGGTCGGCGGGAGAACGTGCCGGCCGGGGCCAGGTTCTACGAGGCCGATATCCGGGGTGGTTGCGCGGAAGCTTTTAGAGATTTCAGGCCGGAGGCGCTCTGTCACCAGGCGGCCCAGGTAAGCGTGCGACGTTCGGTAGAGAAACCTTCCCTGGATGCGGACGTCAACCTCGTCGGTACCGTGCGCCTGTTGCAAAATTGCGTCGAGTACGGTGTGCGGAAGGTGGTTTTCGCCTCTACCGGGGGCGCTATCTACGGCGAACAGGAGAGTTTCCCGGCGCGGGAAGAACACCCGCAACGTCCGGTCTCGCCCTACGGGCTCTCCAAGCTGGCCGCCGAACGCTACCTGGACTATTATCGCGCGCACCACAACCTACCCGGCGTGGTGCTCCGCTACGCCAACGTCTACGGTCCCCGTCAAGACCCCCACGGTGAGGCCGGGGTAGTGGCGATCTTCTGCAACGACCTCGCCCTGGGTAATACCTCCACGATAAACGGCACCGGCGAACAGACCCGCGACTACGTCTACGTCGAGGATGTAGTACAAGCCAACATCCTCGCCATTACGGATGACTCTCCCTCCGGAACCTACAACGTGGGGACCGGCACCGAGACCAGCGTCAACGAGCTCCACCGGTTGCTGCGGGAAACCTCCGGCATAGACTTACCGGCCCGTCTAGGCCCGGCCAAAGCCGGGGAACAGGCCCGTAGCTCAGTGGACCCCACCCGCGCCGGCCGCCACCTCGGCTGGCGGCCACAAACCGGGCTCGCCGACGGCCTGCGAAAGACCCTCCGGTATTCGGGAGTAGTTTAGATTCTTCGGTGAACCTGAGCGATCTTCCGCGTGCTCGTGTGAAAGTTTTCTCAGTAGGGTTTTCACGCACAGTTTTTGTTCCGGAGGTCTCATAGAGTGGGCTTGCTGAGGCCGGAGAGCCGGTCCGCATACTGCTTACAGAATCTTCGTTTGGAGGAAATGTGCAGAGTTCCGGCATTGAGAACCGTCGTTTAGGTGTTGCGGTCGTAGGTTTGGGGGGCGCGGTCGCGAGCACCGCGGTTGCGGGGGTAGAGCTGATGCGCCGGGGGATAGCCGGCACGGACGGCTTGCCGCTCGCCGGCCTCGAAACGCTCGTTCCCTACGAAAACCTGGTCTTCGGGGGTTGGGACCTCTGCGAGGATGATCTGGCGAGCGCCGCCGCCTCTCAGGGTGTCTTGCCCGCCGACCAGCTAAAATCGGCGAAGCCGGCGCTGGCGGACATCCGTCCCTGGCCCGCCGTGATGGACCCCGAGTTCTGCCGCAACGCGGTCGGCACCCACTGCGTCGCGGCCGAAGGGCATTCGGGACGGGTGGAGAAAATCCGGTCCGACCTGCGGGGCTTCAAAGAAGACCACGACCTGGACGGCGCCGTCCTCGTCAACCTGGCCTCGGTGGAGCGTACCGCTGACCCGGCCTCTCCCGCGCTCGCTAACTCCGCTGCCTTCGAGCGGGCTTTGGAGGAAGACGACCCGGAGATAGGGCCGGCCATGATCTACGCCTACGCCGCCATCATGGAGGGCGTGCCCTACGTGAACTTCACGCCGAGCGTCGCCGCGGACGCGCCCGCGCTCATAGAGTTGGCGGAGCGCGAGGGCGTTCCGGTAGCCGGCAAGGACGGCAAAACGGGGCAGACCATGATCAAGACGGTCCTTGCCCCGGCCCTCCGGTCGCGGGCGCTGCGGGTCGACGGCTGGTTCTCGACCAACATCCTGGGCAACGGCGACGGCCACACACTCTCCGACCCCGACTCTCTGGCGTCCAAGATCGACACCAAAGGCTCCGTCCTGGACGACATGCTCGGCTACGAAGTCCCGGACCACATCGTGAACATCAACTACTACCGGCCCCGGGGCGACAGCAAGGAAGCCTGGGATAACGTAGACCTGATCGGCTTTCTCGGCCAAAAGATGCAGCTAAAGATCAACTTCCTGTGCGGCGACTCGGTGCTGGCCGCCCCGCTCGTAATAGAGCTGGCCCGCCTGGCGGACCTCGCCAAACTTCGGGGCGAGTCCGGCCCCCAAGAACAACTCGGCCTCTTTTTCAAAGCCCCTATGGTTCGGGAACCGGGCTCCCGTCCCGAGCACGCCTTCCACACCCAGGAGGCCGCGCTCCTCTCCTGGATCGAACACGGTCGGGAAGCCGAAGAAGGGACGAACGGCACGAACGGCAAAGAAGCCGCAAATGGTTCAGGCGTCATCAGCAATGGCAAAGTCGCGGCCGGCACCAAAGACGGGCCGCCCGGTGAAAGCCGGTAGTGCAGGAGACCATTCCCGGCAAGCTCAGCCCTCTTACACCGCTGCTGGCCGAACTCAACGACCTCAAACGAGTCCGGACCGCCGAGGTTGAAGGCCCGCTCGCCGCGGAGC
>JBARZO010000138.1:0-6228 GCA_049650165.1 Rubrobacteraceae bacterium | reverse complement strand
AACGCGTACTGCTATTGGTGCTCGCTGCGGCAATCATGACGGTCGTAATGGCCGGTGTAGCCCTTGCCCGCATTGATTACGTCGGCGGTGGAAAATGGAACCATGGCTATAATTCTAGCAGCGTGTGGTCGAACTATTATCACGGTAAAAAATGTCACAGTGCATCAATCAAGAGTGGTAGCAAGCTGGTGTCTAGGACCAAGAGACGCGCGGGCCTCACGGCCAGGTCGTCTTGGAGCAACACCTGGAGGCTGGAAAGGTCGTACTGGAACAACCGGTGCTGAGCTGGTCTTATAGGTAATGACAGGGCGGCGGGTGTTCATCCGCCGCCCTGTCATTGCTCCCAAAGGTATTATTGAAGAAGGTGAGATAGCTAAAGAGTGATAGGTAATCTGTGATACCACGTGGCGCGAAGTTCGC
The DNA here is from genome assembly GCA_049650165.1 of Rubrobacteraceae bacterium. GTDB lineage: Bacteria > Actinomycetota > Rubrobacteria > Rubrobacterales > Rubrobacteraceae > SIRX01. The sequence continues at coordinate 5,808 of JBARZO010000138.1, read as the reverse complement.
CCACGTGGCCCTTATGGTGTTTTCGGCGTTGCTGGCGTTTCTGATCGTTCGAGCCATGGATGAGGAAGCCATCCTGGGTGCGTCTGCCAGAGTTCTGGTTGAGAACTTCGACGACGCGGCGAGCAGCACCCGAGTTGCAGAAGAGGTCGAAGCGTTCGCCGACGCCCACGATGTCAACGTCGGGCACGAAGTGGGAGATCTAAGGAATCCCGGTGGCAGTCGACATTTGTACCTGGCCATTGGCGACCCAAAAGCCTCGTCAAGTTCGTGGATAGACAAGGGATATCCTGGCTTCAGCCGCGACTTCAGCACGGAAGTCCATCCGCTGAGCGAGATAGGCGGTTCGGACCCCCGTGGCTTCTACCTTGTATTCGGACCACCAGAATCTGCCAAAGAGTTGCTCGCCGAGTTGAAGAAGCTCGGTCTCAGTGGTGAAGTCTACCCGGAACCGTCCCTGTCTAGCTCAGTAGCGTTTTTTGGACAGGGCGGCGTGCTGTGGTGCTTTCTGGTCGTTTCCGTCGCCTCAGCGATGGTCATAGGCTCCACAGTCGTTCTCAACGCCAAAGCTTACGGGGTGCTGCGTCTGCAGGGAAAGTCTTTCGCGCAGATACTGGGCCGGGACATGATCCAACTAGGTGCGTTCTGGGTCCAGACGGCCACGATCGTGGCCTTGGCCACCGTGGCGTGCCTAGCTGCCTACAATGGGCTCGACCGGTTGGGACGGTTCGGGCTGATCGCTGCAGGGATACTCGTGTTGTTGACGATGCCGGCGTTAGCGGCCCATGTGCTGGCGCTAGCGTTGACCTACAGAACGAGAATCGCGCAGGCTATCAAGGGAGAGGTATCGGCCTCGCTGGCGATGGTCGGCGCTTATGCCATCCGCATACCCGCCGCACTGCTGGCTCTCGCCATCTTCGTTTCAGCGATAACGGCTGGCCAGGATGTTGCGGCGCGGCAAGCCAGTTGGGACGCCTACGCCGAGATTGGCGACGCCTCAACCGTTTGGCTGACGTCCGATCCGGCTGACCGTAGAGTGGAAAAGGAGTTTGATGAGACGGTCGGATCGTGGATCCGGCAATCCGAAAGCCGAGGAGAGGTAGTCCTCGCCGTCCTTTCGGACATGGCGGACTATATTCCTATGGGCGAGCGTATCCCGGACCGTGATGTCTTGATCGTCAACAATACTTATCTTGCAGAGCATTCTGTGCTGGACGCGTCCGGTAGCCGGCTCCATGGAGTGCGCGATCTCGAAACCAAAGCGCAAATCCTCGCCCCCGAATCTTTGCTAAGCGACGAAAGCCGGTTCGTCTCTCCGCTCACTGAATGGCTAAAATCGGAGGCCGAATTCACCGGAGTGAAGCTCGAAGCTACACAGGTCGAGACTCTGGCGACAAAGTCGGGTCAGTCGATATTTACCTACGGTTCGGGTATGGAGACTGGTGGACCAGACAGAGTTTTGGTCAATGACCCAATCATAGTAGTGGTCCCGGGCAACTCGGGTATATTTGACAACACGCAGTACGCCTCGTACGCAGTACAGTCCGGGGTAATCTTCAAAGACCCGGATGACGTGCGTGCAGCCATGTCCAACGAGGACATCGGACGGTACGTCCTTACTGTGCAGCCTGTCGCCCAGCGTGCCGCTGAAGAGTACCAGGACCTTATCCGCGAGTTACGCCTCAGCCTGTTCAACGTCGTTGCAGCGCTGGCCGTCTTACTTATTACTTCCATTAGCGTCGGTCTTATCTACCGCCGTGGGAACGCTCAAGCCCTATTCGTCAAGTACATAAGCGGGTGGACGTTCGTCAGAGCATATCGCTCCCTACTCGCCCTCGAAGGCACGCTCGCGCTAGTGCTCGTCGCGTGGATTACGTGGAATACCTGGAACGAGATCAACGCCCTGCGGGCTCTCAAGGCCCAAGGCATACCCCCCGTTCCAGGCGATACCGTGTCGCTGGGCGGCTGGGTGCCGGCTGTCATGCTGGCGATAGCCTTACTAGGGGTAGTGGTAGTTATCGTCACCGTTCTGATAGGCTATCGTAGCAACTCTATCAGACAAATAGTAGTCGAGGACTAACTTCCGTGTACGTGTCGTGGTCAAGCAGTCGCAGCAACAAGGAGATTCCAGATGGTCGTCGTTGAAGGACTGTCCAAATCGTTCGGGTCACGCACGCTTTGGTCGGATATAGACCTTGCCGTGGACAGTGGCGAGATGCTCGCTCTAGTTGGGCCGAGCGGAGCAGGAAAGTCGACCCTGCTCAACTGCATAGGCCTTCTCGAGACCGCAGACAGTGGCGAGATCCGCGTCGACGGCAACGACATTACCCAATTCGGTCGGGGTGCCCGCCGGCGGTTCAGGCGCGACAGTCTAGGCTACCTTTTCCAGAACTATGCGCTCATAGATAACGCCACAGTCTCGGCCAATCTCGACGCGGCCGTCGCCGCCTCGGGGGTTGCCCTCAGGCGGCGACGGCGTAGATACGAAGCGGCCCTCGAGCGCGTCGGGCTCGCTGAACGCACAAAGGAGAAAATCTACCGCCTTAGCGGCGGCGAACAGCAGCGCGTCGCGCTCGCTCGCTTGCTGGTAAAGGAGCCAACCTTAATACTGGCCGATGAGCCGACCGGTGCACTGGACGATGAGAATGAGGCGATGGTCGTAGAGATCCTGCGGGACATGAGCAATCAGGGCTCCACCGTTATCATTACGACCCACCGCGACCAAGTTCAGGCCGGGTGCGATTCTAGCTTTGAGGTCGGTAGCCAGTGACCCAACAGATTGCGGAGCTTTGGGCAACAGTTGCGTAAGACCACATGCTAGATGAGTTGCCGGTTCCAGGGGCTTCCCGGAAACTGGAGTGACCGCCCTCGACTGCTCACGTGTTGCTAAACAACATTGAGGTAGGAAAACAGCACTTCCTGCAACATCTGCGGCCGCCGAGGTTTCCTCATGGCGTATTCTTCTAGCCTGAGCGCTTTCAGCCATCCTTTTTCACCCAGAGCTTCAGTGAGATCGAAGAGCTTCGGCTGATGCGTCACGACTGTAGTCTCAAATAGAATTGCTCTGCCAACCTTGCGCAACTCAGCGTTGGCTGGTGAGTATTGGACTTCGTAACGGGCTAGTGGTTCACCAGCAAACTCCACGGTGAGGGCTTCTGGACCAAGCCATAAGGTTACCTCGCTGCGAGCTAGACTTTCCTCGGCATAAACTTTCCAATGCCGGATGCGGGCGTAGCCAGAGGCGTTGAGAATGCGGGTGAACCGGGTCGAGAAGAACGCTCTTTCGAGATCTTCTGGCCGGTGACGGATGCTCGTGAGAAAGCCCAAAACCTCCGCCGGAGTCCTCTTGCCATCCTTTCTGTGGCGGTGTGCCCAGTGCATCTGGGTGTTGTACTGCTCCACCCACCGGTCGTGGGCGGCGACGAGCTCTTCCCAGCTCCTGGCTTTAGTGAAGTAGTAATCTGCCATTCGGCGCTGGATTTTGAAGGTGGTTTCGACGTAGTTTTGCCAAGGCTTCCGCTTCTCGATCACCTCTTTTGTGATGCCCAGCGAGCGGTAGATAGCTTTGGCCTGATTGGCCTTGAAGATACTGGCTCCATCGCTGACCAGGATCTCCGGGGCACCGTAACGCTCAATCGCAGTGTAGAGAACGGAGAGGTAAGCGGTGAGATCCTGGGTGGTTGAGACGGCGCTTGCAAGCAGTGACCTTGAGTGGTTGTCCAAGATGGAGATGCAATAGATCTTGCCCATATTCGGGAGATGGTGTTCCAGGTAGCGAACGTCCACGCTCCAGATCTCATGCCTCCTGCCCGATTGAAACGGCATCTCCTTCTTCTCTTTGGAACCTCTCCTTGGCTTCTCGAGATCATAGAGCGCTCGGTTTACAGCGAGGATGCGTCCGCAGGTGCGAGGGCTGAGGTAGATGCCCATCTGCGCCAGGGCGGCGGAAACACGGAACTCCCCGAGTTCAGGATTCTCCTGCATCTTCCTCACCTCGTTCATCGCCTGGAGGTCCGCCTTACGTTTACCACCACGAGATTTGTATTCGAGGCTGTATACGTCCTCTGCGATCCACTGGTTCAATGTCCGGTAGACAGTGGGGCGGCTGGTCTTCAGGTAGCCGGCGATGCTCTTCACGTTCCAGCCTTCGGAGTGAAGCGTTACGATGGCAAGCCTACGGTCTATGATGCCTTCTATCTCGTGGTAGGGCTTGAAGCGACGGAACATGCGTATTGCTGTGGGGCTTCTTTGGAGTGCTCTTCTAACGGTCCTGCCATGAGGTCGTTCTCCGAAGCGCACGTAGCAGATAGTGGCTATCTCGTTGTCCCGCATCGGGGGGTACTCGCTCTTGAGGTTGACGATGAGCCCTTGGACTTCCGGGTCCAGTAGGCTCTTATCCTCGACTTCTTCAAGCTCGAACAGGCCGCGCATTCCGTAGCTCCTAAAGCTACTGATCCTTCGATGTATTGTGGTCTCTGGAGTCCCGGTCTGGCGAGACCTTTCCGCCACTGAACTACCAAAAACCGCCGACGGGCGGATCCTCTCGTACTCGATCTGCTCAGGCCACTCCAAGCGTAACTCTAGTTTCGCCCATTCCTCGGTGGGCTCAACCGGTCCTTGACTCGCCATCTTTTCCCCCTCCAGCCACAGCTAGGCGACGCCTCAAACGTCCTCCCGCTCTAAAAACCTCTCCCCCGAGCGAGCATCGCGACGACACCTACAGAGGATCAGAAGCATGCCACATCCTGACGTTCGCCGCCAGTTTTTCCACCAGAGGAGGTACAGATATGTGTAACGCTTTCATGGCGAGGTCTGCTTCCGTTAGGGCATCGAGGAACTCATGAACCTGTAAGAAGTCCGGGGCGGCGGATGCAAGCCCTACCAGGTTGAACAAATGCGGGAGGTATTCCTGAAGTACAATCTCGAAGAGCGGTTATAGGAGTTAGTCATGGAGCAACTAAAGTACCCAGTCGAGATTTTCTACAGCGCTGAGGACGAGGGCTACATAGCCAACGTCCCGGATTTGCCATATTGCTCTGCCTTCGGAGAAACCCCCGAAGAAGCGCTCAGGGAGGTTCAGATAGCTATAAAGTTACACCTGGACGTACTCGAAGAAACCGGGCGTCCTATCCCCGAGCCTACTCCCCGCCAGATCGCCTAACGCTGGACTTTATTCTTCCCACACGTTCGCTTCATTGGAGAACTCTGACCTTTGAGGTTCGATCACACAGAACCGCTGCCCCGTTGGCGCCTCCATAATCCACCAACTCTTCACCTGTCCTAACCGCTTCGCGCCCAGCTTCTCCAACCGGCGCACTTCCGCCTCAATGTCGTCAGCTTCGATGTCGATGTGAACCCGGCTCGGGTGATCCACCTTCTGAACCTCGACCTGCAACTCGTTCGGCTCCGTCTCTAGCAGAACATAATTCTCGTCCTCCGGATCGTCTGACTTTCGTGCAGGACATCCTAACGCTTGGCTCCAGAATTCCGCAGCTTCGTCCAGAACGTCCGTCTTGCAGTCGATAATGATCGCGCCCAACCTGCTCCGGTGCATTGCTTGACTCCTTCCCTTTGATTGCTGAATTTCAGGATAGTGCGAGAAACGCTGCATCTTTGTTTTCGTGGAAGTGTTGGATGACAACGTATCTTTCTCTCAGCAGGATAGCCGTATCCGCTACGGAACAGTTGCCCAGCCGTATCCAGATGACTTTCGGAGGCGCGCCCAGAACCAGACTCCGCTGGTGAAAATCTGCATCTTTGGAAACGATGGTGTAACCGTTCTCGGCGGCGTAGTTCCACACTACAGTGTCG
>JBARZO010000137.1:0-3399 GCA_049650165.1 Rubrobacteraceae bacterium | reverse complement strand
CGCCTGAATCCAAAATTTCACGCCGCCCCTAACCTCCTCCTCATATCGGCAGCTCTTTGCCTGCTTTCCGCCGGCTCCAGAGAAATCCGAGCAACCCTAGCACGCCCGCAGAAACCAGCAGCACGTTGAGCAGCCCTACGTCGCGAGCCTCTGGTGCGCCTTCAACGTCCAGCGTCTCTCCAACTACCTCACCCGAATATACCTTGACGAGCGCCGCGCCGCCTTTCTCATAGGCGTAGAGCGGCTCTTTTCTCTCCAGGTCGAGCATCTGGTCCGTATAAATAGACTGTCGCGGCAGGAAGAGGAAGTATGAATCTTCGCGGGGCCGCTGGTCGCGGGTGTACTTGTCCGGGGCGATAGGTGCGAGATACGCTGGGCGGAGGTCTTTCCGGAGGTCTCCAACCCTGCGATACGTCTCCATCACGGCATACGTTCCGGCTTGCACGTAGACGGTCGCCCCTTCGGGCGCGACTTCGTTTACGTACTCGACCGCCGGTTTGTACGTGTCGGCCAGGTAAGTGGTCTCGAAACCCAGCGCGCGGGCACCGGGGATCAGGCCGACCCCCTCACCGTAGTATTCGAGCGAGTTCGCCGTCCCGGTCCACAAGATACCCGGCAAGGCGAGGGCGACGTACACCGCGAGCACCACGCCGGACCGTGGCCGCAAGAGCGTCGCCAGCCAGCCGATACCGATCCCGGCGCAGACCGCCCAGATCGGAAAAGCCGCCAGAAACTGCCGGGGCCCACCATAGACCGGCACGAGCCCCGATCCCGCAACCGCCACAACGAGCGCCAGGTTGACGAGCAGCCAACCCGCCACCGGGTTCTGGGACTCCAGAAACAAACGCCCCACTCCGATAATCCCGGCGAACGCGACCACGAGTGGGACGAGCGCCACGAGCATCACCAACGGGTAGTGAAATGGGGCCCCGGCCCACCACTGTCCCAGGTAAAACGTCAGGCGTTCGTCCTGGAGTCCTCCGGCCCACGTAAGGAACTCCCACGTCCGCCCAACCGGGTCCCGCCAGAGCCACGGCCAGATGGCGTAGAAAACTGACGCCCCGATCCCGAAGCTCGCGAACAGCCGCAGCAAGGAGGTTTTTCCGCTCCGGTAGATCAGAACCCCCGCCAACGCGGCGGGTACGAGTGGAAACACCGTCAGCTTGGTGGCGAACGCCAATCCCAGGAGCACGCCCGCCAACAAAGTCCGGCCCCGCCCCCCGTAGAAGATCATGTCGTACAAGGCGAGCATCGCCAGCAGGTACATCGAGGCCGCCGCGCCGTCGAGTTGTCCCAGCCGGGCGAAGCCGAAAAGGACCGGCACGAGCGGCAGACTCAGGGCCGCGCCCCAGGCTTCCACCAAACCGAACTCCCGGCGCACGAAACGGAACGCAGTGTAGACGGAGATCAGGAACAGTGTATACGATCCGAGCCGATAAGCGTCGCCGAGCGGTCCGAGCTCTTCCGTGCCGAACACGAGCGCACCGACACCGGCGAAGAGCCCGGCCCAGAGCTTGAAGAACGGCGGGGCTTCGTGGCTCTGCTCCCAGTAGCGGTCTATGGAGGCCCACCAGTCGGAAGGCTCGGAGAAGACGTGGCCGATCCAGGAAAGATACGAGTAGGAGGATGTGAAATAGTTGGGCTCGTCCCAGGTGATCCCGATCCGCCCGACGGTCAACAGACCCAGGAGCGCCAGCACCGCGAGATATAACGGTAATACCCAACGGTTCCCACCCTGTTCCCCACCTCTTCTCATAGGCCCATTCTAATGCCGGGCGGCTACGGAAAAGGTTCGGACTTGCCGAACGTTGCTTAAATCGTAAGCTGGCCGTCCACGGAGAGGCCGGAAGGCCCGGCGTACTCGCCAAGAGAACTCTTGTCCAGGATGACGATCTTACGACTCCGGACTTCTATGTAGCCGTCGCGCTGGAACTCACTCATCACCTTCGAGACGGCCTCGCGGGTAGAGGCGATCATGTTAGCCAAGTCCTGGTGCGTCAGGCGCACGTCCAGTATTGTCCCGGTCCCGTTACCCGTGCCGAAGCGATCCGCCAGGTTTATAAGCAGCGTCGCGAGTCGGGTCGCAACCTCCCGATGCAGCAAACTCTCAATAACCTCGTCGGACTGGCGCAACCGCTCGGAGAAAGACGAGAAAAGCTTCAGGGCGAAATCCGGCCGGCTCTTGATGACCCGCTCTATGGCGTTCTTCTGGATGCTGGCCACCCGGGCTTCGGTCACAGTCTCGGCGAAGACATCTTGCCAACGGCCTTCGACCAGGCTTAACTTGCCGAAGATGCCGCCCTCTTTCAAGAGCGCGGTCGTCGCCTCTTTGTAGTCGCCGTAGATCTTGTACAGCCGCACCGTGCCGGAGAGCAGGAAGTAGAGTTGGTCGTCCGGGTCACCCGGAGTAAAGATGATGTCTTTCGGCCCGAACTTCCGTTCGGCGGCCCGCAAGCCAACCTCTTCGAAGTCCTGCACGCCGAAACCATCCGGTGCGCTAGTGGCGGCAAATCCCCCGGTGCTGTGAGTCGTAAACATCTACTAGTCTTCCGCCTCTCTACTCAACGTGCGTCTGCGAACCCTGGTAGACCCTGTATCCGGTTCTTCTTTCGGATTATATCCGAGTATATGCTACTAATACTACCCGCTATGTGAATCCAACAACCTGAGCGGAGTCAAGCCTCGCAGGGCGTCAGGCTACTTTGTGTTGCCAGTGCAACTCCACACCTTTACGTTTCGCGACGAAGAGGAGATCATCGCGCAACGCTTCTATGTCTTTGTCGTAGATGGTGACCAGACAGAATTCGCTGTGGCGATACGCCCACACGAACGGCGCGAGATCCCCTGATACCCGCCTCTTCGACGTCATGCCCCAGGCATCGCACAACTCCAATTCCCGACCGACGAGATCCAGCTCCAGGCGCCATCCCTCATCGGTCGGTACCTCGAAGTAGCCTCGCAGACTTCCAGAGGGAACCATAGTCTTGCCCAAATCTTCGGCAAAAGCTTTCTTGTGCTCCTCCACCCCGACCAGGTAGTCCGAGTCGTCCACGAGCCTCGGCGGGGCCGGAACGTAGATCCGTTGCTCAGTAACCCTGACGCCCTCCGGAGGATAGAAACCGATAAAAGGAACCGGCGAGCGCCAAAGATGCTTTACGACCCCGAGCGTTACGTTGCGCCGACCTTCCGGTTCGGCAGTGGATTCCGCCAGCCGGATGCCAGCCAACTTCATGTGACGCGGCTCCCAGGGCTGCGGCTCCCCTACGCTCCGCAGCTTCCGCCGACGCTTGCTTATCCGATCTACTCTTTCCACAACACGAGCATTTTAGCATCGAAACGTGCCCTGTTAGCGTCCGTTTTCACCAGACAAAAAGAAAGGGCGGGGCACGAAGCCCCGCC
>JBARZO010000136.1:0-5133 GCA_049650165.1 Rubrobacteraceae bacterium | reverse complement strand
AATGGATCCTCGTTCGGGGGCGCAAAGGAATATTCTCCCGACTTCCCCGTCAACGCAAAGGTCAGGGCACCCAGCTCCCTAGCCACAGTCAGCGTACGCTCGACAGTTTCATCTTTCTCCGGGAAGGCGAAGCCCATCACCATATCCTCCGACCGCAGCACCACCGGCAGGCCAGCCTCGAAGTTTGGCCCCAAGTCGAGCGCCGGCAGTGCCCGCTTACCCACGATCACCGGATGCACGAACTCCACCGAAACGTGTTGGGCGTCCGTCGCGGCTGAGCCGCTCCCAAAAGCCAACAGCCGTCCACCCGCCATAAATCGCCGGGACATCGCGTGACAGGCTTCGGCTAGCCGCGAAGCCTCGGACGCGAAGAATGACTTGAATATCTCATTGCGGCGCAACAGTTCTTCGCGGCTTTGGGCTGCGAGAGTATCTGCATCTAATATCCGCATCGTTTTCCTCTCCACCCAGTGTAGCTTGTCAGTCAGAGCCTAACTCTCTGAGATCGGTCTTATGACATCCAAACGCCAGACCTTCCGGTCTCCACCCAATCTCCATCGGATTTCGATAGTAGCCAGTAGCCACCGGAGCCAACGTCCCAGTCGAACTGTTGTCCAGCGTAGAGTACCGCCTGCGTTACGCTCCGGTTGAGTCCGACGCGAGAGAACCGAAGTGTACCGTCTGACTCCGGAAAGGTCTGGCGGAAACGATTCCAGCCATCAGCGGCGCTGAATATTCGCTGAAATTCCTCGTCTTCCACACAGATCAAACGTCCTCCCGGGTTGAGATCCGGCTCGACCGGATGCTGCTCGCGGTTCTTGGCTACGAAGTCCTCCAGCGTCTCTTCTTCGATGCTTAGGTTCTCGCGCAGGTAGTAGACCATGCGCCTCTCTCCGCCGAACATCTGCACCCCACTACGGGTCTGGGACCGGACGACCTGACCTTCACTGAGGTACAGATGCCCTAGACATACGATCAGTATCTCATTCTCGTCAGCGATAGTACCGTTAAATTCCACAAATAGGACTCCTTCGCTGTGGTAGGTAATAGCCACGAACTAGCACTATTCGTAGTGGCTCCATAGTCGCAAAACCTTTACGATCTGATCCTCCTCCAGCACCTGGTACACCAGTCGATGCTGAATGTTGATCCGCCGCGAGTATGAGCCGGAGAGATCCCCTACGAGCTTCTCGAAAGGAGGCGGCTTCTGGAAAGGATCTTCGGAGAGTATGTCCAACAACCCCTGAGCTTTGGGTTTCAGTCCGCTAGAAGCCAGCTTCTTTGCGTCTTTCTGCGCTTGTTTTGTGTAGACAAGTCGCCAACTCACCAACCCGGTTCCTCATCGCACTCCTCAACGGGCGCATCCATCCCTTCCCGGATGGATTCACGCATACCGGGCACGGACAGTAGGAAAAGAGTCTCCTGGATGGCCGTCCAGTCCTCCTCGGATACCAGCACAGCTTTGTTACGCTTGCCAGAGATAAGCAGCGGCTGATGAGAAGCGGCCGCCTCGTCGATCAGCCGATACAGATTGGCGCGGGCTTCGCTAGCCGTGATCGCAGTCATGACACACCTCCGTTAGAGTCACAGAGATATTGTACGTCATAACGTACGTCTTGATCCTGAACACTGCCGGAGTTCAGAGGACATTGCGCGCCACACGGCACACCTACATTCAAGATGCGCTTGATGCTTTACAGAGCGAGCACTTTCCGCAGACCTTCCTCCACCGACATCATGATACGGTCGCTGACCTGGCTCACCTGCTCAGCAAGAAACGTCTTGTCTACCGTAATAACCTGCGAGACGTTGGCAACGGAGTCCCTGGGCAGGTTCGTGTCCTCAGCCGGGATCAGCACGTTTCCGGGAGCCTCCGACAACCGCAAGTTCGTTGTCAAAACCACCGCGACCACGGTTCGAATGAGACTGCGGTTGAAGTCGTCCGACTGAACAATGAGCACGGGCCGCCGGTATCCCGGTTCCGAAGCGGCTGGCTCGGGCAACTCCGCCCACCAGACTTCACCCCGCCACACTACCAATCATCTCTCGGCAACGACCGTGACTGAAGATGAGCGACGGCGGGCTCCAGACTTTCCGGTTCTTCACCATAGACCTCATCGAGGCACTCGGTGATCCTCTCTCCCCGATGCTCCTCCAGGTAATGACGAAGCGCCGTAGCATACAACTCGCTACGCGACATCGCCCGCTCCCGCGCAAACTCCTCAGCAGACTCGTAAAGCTCATCGGAAATAGAGATAGCCGTCTTCATGGCTGAAGTATAACCCAAGTTATACCGAAACGCGCTGCTGGAATATGGTGGTCTGTCGGTATCGTGCCCTACTCACATTAAACGTCAACTAGGCTGTCTGCGAGATTCATGCAATGGTGGCGAGCAAAATTGCACGGACCTTTCTTCATAAGACGCAGGTTGAACAGGCGGATTGCTGGCGTCACCTCTGGGTCGGATATGAAAGCTTGCGCATCTGTTAAAGGTGAGACCAGATTTACCTGATCCGACCCGCCAGGGCTGTACTTGTGATCCGCTGTTCCTAAAGTTGGATGGCGTTCGAAGAGCAGGTCAAGAGCGTCGTCTGGCAGTAGGATGAAGGGGGAATTAGCCGTATGTAGAGAAACCCAGAATTCGTTCTCAGCGACAAACACTGTGAGTACTTCTTGCCAGTAGATACTTATCCGGGCGTATACAGAACGTGTCGGCAAGCAAGAGACGCACCAGAAAGATACTTCACTGCGCAAGAATGCTGGAATACCTGCTCGAACATAGCTCCGCAAAACGTCGAGTATCTCATCTGAGTGAGGTAGATTAGCAAAGCTCTCGTATTTCTTGATGTACTTTCGTCGTAACTCCGAGTCAACGATCCTCTCTCCGCTGAAATCAATGTAGCTTGGATCCTCCAGCCATCTATTTTGTTCTTCCAGGGACATGACTAGGTCGAAGTCGGATTCCCCTTTCGGAACGCTGGTGAATGTGATGTTTCGCAGACGCTTTCCGCTCCGCTCCAGCGACCATATCAGAGTACGCTCTTCGTTATCCAACCGGTTTTTTGGCACTTCCCTGAAGGATATTTGTTCGATGTCCGCATGGGCTTTACGGTGTTGTACATAACGACGGGACACATCCAGCGCCTGGCCCGCATAAATGTCACCATTTGCAAAATGAAGAACGTAGAGACCACAACGCTCACCGGGTCTAAACAAGTCGGCAACCGAAGCCCGTCCCTGAATCCTGTAAGGTTGTGAAAAGCCTTCAGCTATCTGCAAACGCGACCCGACTTCCTAACAAATCCTCGGCAACGGATCCCCTACGAGCATATCGTCTATCCGTGAGGTCCGTCTGCGAATCTCGACGAGATTTGAGCTTTCTTGTCATTTTTGATATTTTATACTGATTTTATCGCTTTCTTTAGCCTTTGATCGAGCCATCACTCTAATATGCGTCGCTTCTCACGGTACAGTGGCTTAATGGTGCGGAATTATCCGGCACGGATCGCTCGTCTCCTAGAAGATAGTCGTGGTTGACGGGGCACAGTCTACTCGGTAACCTTTGAGTATGATGAACCTTTCTCGCGATGAGTTACTCAAGTTGAGTGTTCCTGAGCGCATTCAGTTGGCTGAAGACCTCTGGGACAGCATCGCCGCCGAACCGGAGGCTTTGCCGCTCACTAACTCTCAGAAAACAGAGATCGAACGCCGCCTCGCTGAGCACGACCGCGATCCCGAATCGGCTATCACCTGGGATGAGACTCGCGCTCGACTGCACCAGCGTTTCGGGTGACGCGCAGACTGGTCTTTCGCCCCGAGGCGGACCTTGAAATCAACGCGGCGGCTGAATGGTACGAGGCCCGTGGACAGGGTCTAGCTGTTGAGTTCCTGCGAGTCCTGGACGCCTGTATCGAATCCATCCGGCGCAACCCACTACTCTACCCGGTCGTAAGTGGCAAGATGCGGCGTGCGGTGCTGCGGCGCTTCCCATATAGCGTCATCTACGTGGTACGCGACGATGAGATCGTGGTCATCGCCTGCTTCCACGGCCAACGCGACCCAAAACGTTTGCAAGACCGACTTTGAAACTGAGTACAATGCATATGGACGAGTCACGTGTCATCGTATCCGAAGCCTAACCTCAGCCAGTATTCCTTTGCGGTGCCGGATCACCTAAAAAATCTTCGGCAATGGGTCTCCAACGAGCATGTCGATCATGCGGGTAACGCCGAAGCCCGTGTGCATGAAGACCATCTGGGCGGGCTCCTCGCGCACCTCACCGATGATGGACGCTTCTTCGCCGCCTTCAACACTCTGTAGTGCTTCCAGGGCTACTATGTATAGAGAATAAAAGGCAAAATAGTAGTTGTAGCTAGTGTCTCAAGCGGCATAGGAGAGGCCACGGCGCGGGCGCTGCCCTGCGTGGTGCGTCGGTCCGTGGCCGCCGCCCGGTGCGCGACACCCTACCGATCCCGGCGTGTGGCGCGGCGGGGCGATCTGCGCCATAATGCCAGGCGGAACAAGCGGCCAACGACGGCCGGGGGAAAGATACCGGGGCACGGGATCCCCGAGGGAGGCGGCGATACATGGCACAGACTGATCAGTCCCCGCAGGAGACCCGGGACGACTACTACCTCGGCAGAGCCATCCACCTGGCCACGGTCGCCGCCCTCGGCGGCTTCCTGTTCGGCTTCGACACGGCGGTCATCAACGGCGCCGTCGGAGCAATCGAGGGCGCCTTCGAGATCGGCGCCGGTCTGCTCGGCTTCGTCGTCTCCTCGGCGCTGCTCGGGTGCGTAGCCGGCGCCTACCTGGCCGGGCGGCTGGCCGACCGGATCGGCCGGGTCCGGGTCATGATGCTGGCCGCTTCCCTGTTCTTGGTCAGTGCGATCGGCTCGGGTCTGGCCTTCAGCCCCTGGGACCTGATCCTGTGGCGGGTGGTCGGTGGCCTGGGGGTTGGTGCCGCTTCGGTGATCGCACCGGCCTACATCGCCGAGATCTCCCCGGCCTCCATCCGCGGCCGGCTCGGCTCCCTGCAGCAGATGGCCATCGTCACCGGCATCTTCGTCGCGCTGCTCTCCGACTACTTCCTGGCTACCATGGCCGGCGGGGCGGCCGAGCCGCTGTGGGGAC
>JBARZO010000135.1:0-1980 GCA_049650165.1 Rubrobacteraceae bacterium | reverse complement strand
AATCATGTCACTACCTCGGTGCGCGCGTCCTGGATCGACTTCAACGTCCTGCCATCGGTTGCCTTCCAAGCCATTCGACCGTTAGCAGCCCCACCCACAAGGACACCTGCCGCGGTTGACGGAGATGCAAAACGGAAGTCCTGTAGAAATACAAGATGTTTACCATCTAGGGCAAGTACCTCGCGGTCAAGAAGCTGCTGACGTAATTCTCGCATGTAATTGTGGATTGACTTCGTCTCGGTAGCCCGAGCCCGAGAGCCTGAGAGAACTACGAAGCCGTCTTTGGTTTCTCGGCCTTTTCCTTCAGCGCCTCGTTGGGATAGCGTCAACTCTTGCTCCCCTTCAGCGGGAGGATTTTCCGCAGCAGCGGATTCGAAGGCGTCGATACCGAGGATTGGATATATGACCAACATTTCATCGAGAAACCAATCAGCGTCTGCGCGGTCGGCCTCGGACAGCGAAGGTTCGGCGGGGATATTGCGGTTTTCGATCTCCCACTGGTTCGCGGATTTTGCCAGCGCGACCAACCGCGACTCCAAATAGCGCACATGCGCTTTGTTGAGGTTCTGATCGGTGCTCGTGAAGGCGACGAACCGGACCCAGAAGTCCTTCTGAATTGCGTGTTGCTTGAGCCGATCGCTGAGCACGTCAGCTTCGCCAACGTAGATACGGAGGTTTCCGCTCTCGCCCGATCCCACGAGTACGTAAACACCGGGACGTGTCATCTCGTCCCGCCGAAGCGCCTCTGTAAGCTGTGCCCGGCCAGCAACAACGGCTCTGCCGGTCCAGTTGGACTTCTCGACGATACGAATTCCCTCCGGCGTCCCATCCGCCAGAAAGATTCTGATCGACGTGGGACGCGCCGTTGGACCGTTCACGCTGAGATTCCTCCGCTCATACGAGCCGCGTCCTGCCGGTGAGTAACTCCTGCATCATGCCCTGCTTGATCCGGCGCGTCTTCTCCCGCCGCTCCTCCAACGCCTCTATCTCCGCATCCATATCCGAGAGCACGGCGGCGATGGCGGTTTGCCTACCTGCGTGGTTTGGGTTGTGGGCAGGTGGACCTGAGGCCGTCTATGTGCTCACGGAGGTCTTCGGACATCGGCTGCCACATCGAATCCAACACCACGTCTACTCCTTCTCTCCGGGCGAGCTTCGCGGCGGGGACAAAGTCGCTATCTCCGGCGAACAAGACGATTTGGTCCACGAGGCGCTTGTAACAGAGCGATGCGATATCCAGACCGATTTTCATGTCCACGGTCTTTTGTAGTACGTCGTAGGTAAAGTGTTCGTCTTTCAAGTCTTCGGACCTGATCTTGCCCTGAATCAACATCTTTGTCGCAGCCGGGGTTAATATCCAACCATCACCGTCTCGCAAGTTGCCCATGCGTAGGGCGACCTTGCGGAGTTTCTTGAGTTCGCTGTGGAAAGCCGTGCGAAACTCGAAGGTATCGGTCTTGCCGTAATCTATGGCCTTGCGGCTGATGGGCAAGTGGGCTTTCTTGTTCATGGGCGGGCAATCATAGAAGAGGATTCGGTAGAGATCACTCTCCCTCCTGCGCGTCTTTCTATCGTAGAGATGATTCATGCAGAGTTCGTGCATCTTAGAAGCGGCTACGCCGGGATCAGTGTCTCCGTAGATTCGCCGGTAACGCCTGAGAAAGAAACCGCCGTCTACTAGTATTGCGGTCTTCAAATACCACCTCCGTGCATGAAAAACCCCTGGGTTCGGCTACCCTAGGATCTGTTTAGGGAGCGTACAGCCAGGGGCTGTTTATCCCCATCTTTATAACGCATTGATGCTCTAAGGTCAACAGAAACGGTCGTTTGTTAGTGACTTTGTTTGCCGATTCTCTGGCTCAAATTTCGTCATCATGGTAGCTAGGATTCGATGTTCACACGAGGCTCACTCACACCAGCCGCGTCCTCCCGGTGAGTAACTCCTGCATCATGCCCTGCTTGATCCGGCGCGTCTTCTCC
>JBARZO010000134.1:0-2275 GCA_049650165.1 Rubrobacteraceae bacterium | reverse complement strand
TCCAGATGGAGTAGGCGAAGGCGCTGCCGGCCTCTATCGAGACGAGGCTGCCGTTCTGGCGCGTCTTTAGGTCGCCGGCCCACGGCCCGTAGCCGTCGAAGACGTGGCTCATTATGCCCTCGCCCGCCGTCATGGGGAGGAACTGGGTGCGGAAGCCGAAGAGTGCCCGCGAAGGGATCTTGAACTCTATCCGGGTGCGCGAACCCTGCGGCTCCATGTCTATTAGCTGTCCCTTGCGGCCGGAGAGCGTGCCGATAATGGTCGAGGCGAAGCCTTCGGGGACGTCTATGACGAGGTGCTCGAAGGGCTCGTGCTTTTTGCCGTCTATCTCCCGGATGATGACCTGCGGCGAGGCGACCTGTACCTCGTAGCCCTCGCGGCGCATGGTCTCCAGCAGGATCGAGAGGTGCAGCTCCCCGCGCCCCGAGACCTCGAACTCGTCCGGGCGCAGCTCCTCGACGCGCAGGGAGACGTTGGTCTGTACTTCGCGCTTGAGGCGCTCGGCCAGGTTGCGGCTCGTGACGTACCGGCCCTCTTTGCCCGCGAACGGGCTCGTGTTGGGCTGGAAGACCATGCTGACCGTCGGCTCGTCCACCGTGATGATCGGCAACGCCTCCGGGTTTTCGGTGTCCGCTATGGTCTCCCCGATCTGGGCCTTCTCGATGCCGGAGAGCGCCACGATGTCGCCCGCCCCGACCTCCTCGACCTCGATGCGCGTCAGCCCCAGATGCGTGAAGGGCTGCGCCACGCGCGCCCGCGTCATCGTGCCGTCCTTGTGGATCAGGTAGATCGACTCTCCGCGCCGAACCTTGCCGCGCCGCACGCGTCCGACCACTATGCGGCCCAGGTAATCCGAGTAGTCCAGGTTCGTGACGACCATCTGGAATGGTGCTTCGAGATCCGCGTCGGGAGCGGGGATCTCCTGCAGCACCGTTTCGAACAGCTCCCGCATGTCGTCGCGCGGAGCGTCCACGCTCTTGAACGCTTTACCTTCGCGGGCGATGGCGTAGAGGACGGGGAAGTCCAGCTGCTCGTCGGTGGCGCCGAGGTCGGCCATCAGGTCGAAGGTAAGGTCCACTACCTCGTCGGGTCGGGCGTCCATACGGTCGATCTTGTTGATTACCACGATGGGCTTGAGGCCCAGCTCCAGCGCCTTGCGGAGCACGAAGCGGGTCTGGGGCATCGGGCCTTCCGCCGCGTCCACCAGGAGGAGGCAGCCGTCCACCATGCCCAGCACGCGCTCGACCTCGCCGCCGAAGTCCGTGTGTCCGGGGGTGTCGACTATGTTGATCTTGACCCCCTCGTACTCCACAGCCGTGTTCTTGGAGAGGATGGTGATGCCGCGCTCCCTTTCGAGCACGTTCGAGTCCATCGCCCGCTCGACGATTTCCTGGCCGTGCCGCAGCTCGGTGGTCTGCTGCAGCAGGCCGTCCACGAGCGTCGTCTTGCCGTGGTCAACGTGCGCGATAATGGCGATGTTCCGGTAATCCATGTCTCTCCTGACGCATCCCGCCTACCACGTCTTCGGACTACGGAAACGTGCGTTGGGGATCAAAGCAACGAAAAAGGCCGCGTCACGCGACCACACAGCTTAGAGTTTACCTCATAAATTCGGGACGACGAGTAGAACGTGTGAAAGTTAGTGCGCGAGGCTTTTAGGGGTAGGGTTTCTCGTGTTTGGAGAGCATCGTCACGTACTTCTCGATCCGTCGTGCCCGGGTCTCCAGCTTCTTGGCATCCTGTATTTGGTAAAGGATCGCGTACCGGTTCGTGCTGTTGAGCGTCGCTAAGAACGCTGCGGCTTCCGGGTTCCTATCAAGCTCTTGTTGTAGGTCTTCAGGGACGGTAGCGTTGCTCTGTGAGGCGTAAGCTGCATCCCACCGGCCGTCGGCTTTGGCCTTCTCGACCTCCTGGAGTCCGGCGGGTTTCATCTTGCCACTCTCGATGAGTTTCGTAACCTTTTCACGGTTGATCTTGGACCATCTGCTCCTGGGTCTGCGTGGGGTGAACCGTTGCAGGTAGTAATTGTCGTCGAACCTGCCCTTCTGTCCGTCTATCCAGCCGTAGCAAAGGGCACCGTCCAGAGCCTCCGCGTAGCTGACAGATGAAATGCCTGAACCCTTTTTGGAGATCTTGAGCCACAGCCCGTTTGAGGTGGCGTGATGCTCAGTGAGCCACGCCTCCCAGGCGTCGGGGGAAGCGAACGGGATGATCGGTAGGTCCTGCTTGGCAGTCATGGCCTCTCCCTTCGACGACCTGCTCTATAAACCACCGT
>JBARZO010000133.1:0-1938 GCA_049650165.1 Rubrobacteraceae bacterium | reverse complement strand
AGATGGCGGCGTTTACGTGCCGCTGGTTGTGCGAGAGATCCGGTTCCCATTTCCCTGAGTTTGGGTTGAGGTGTACGACTTGCGTCTCCTCTTGCCCGTCAGACCCGCTCTGCCACGGGTACATGGCTCCCTTGTAGCCGGACTCCCGGGCGGCGGCTCGGGCTTCGTCGAGGCGCCGGTAACGATACATGAGGAACTCGCGGGTGATCTCCGGTAGCCGGAAGTTGAGGAACGGATAGATGTAGAGCTCGTCCCAGAAGATGTGTCCACGGTAAGCTTCGCCGTTCAGCCCGCGGGCCGGGACTCCGGTATCCAGGTCTGCGGTGTGTGGCGAGCAAACCTGCAAGACGTGGGCGATGTGTACTCGCAAAAGTTGCTGCACGCGCTCATCTCCGGGAAGCCTAACGTCGCAGACACTCCAAAGTTCGTCCCAGGCTTTGATGTGTCGTTCCAGACCTTCCTCGAAATCGCCGAAGCGCACGACGGACTTCTGGGCATTGGAGAGCGGCTCGTTTATTGCGTTGTCGCGAGTAGTGTAGAAGGCGACCATCTTCTCCACGCGTAAGGTCTCCTTCTCCTTCATCTCGAAGGCGAGTACCTGGTGAACGTAGTCGTCCATCTGATAAAGGGTGCGTCCAGCGTCGATCTCGCCGCTCTCGCCGTAGACGTGGGTGCGGGCGGCCATGGCTACGTAAATACGCGACTGACGGGTGCGCACCCTCAGCCCGATCACGTCTTTACGGCGCGTGCTGGTCGAGGAAGGGTTTAGGTGTCGTCCTTCGAGGTCACTGTAGCGGGCGACGCCGCTGTTTGAAACCCGTCCATCGAGGGCGGTCACTATCTCCACCTTGCCGGACCAGTTCTCCGGGGTGATTTTCCATTCTATGGCCCCCTGATGCCTGTCGGCCATGCTCACGAAGCGACGGGTTTCCAGGGTAGTCTCCCGTCCCGCACGATCCCGGAACCTGAGGTCCCGTATGAGGACCGCGTTGCGGATATCTAGCTCGTGCCGGTATGAGAGTAGTTCGACGTTTCCCGCCCCAACGGCCTCCTCGCCCTCGATCCTAAACTCCAGCAAGAGCCAGTTGGGCAGGTTGACCAGATCCTCGTTGAGAACCGGCACGCCGGCCATAATCGTCGTCTCCCGGTTGAAGCCGCCGTGCATGTAGGTGCCCGGGTAGTGTACGTCGTCGGCATCAGTCCACGCGAAGCTACCCCGCGTGCAGAAATAGCCGTTGCCGGTTGAGGTCAGCGCCTCGCGCAGCCCTTCACTTTCGGGATCGAATGAGTCGTAGGCTAATGTCCATTCTGTCATGTGGATTCTCCTCGTGTGCAGGTGATTGCCGTCTGTCGTTTCGAAAGCAGGTGCCCAGTTCCATCGTTCACAGGCCAACGCTCCCCGGCAATTGTTTTCTGCCGGAGCAGCAGACCATGGCTTCCCGGCCATCCGAAAGCGTCGCATGACAGGGGCCCATAGAGCCGATGGAAGAGTATGCGTCGGCGGAATGACATGTCTCGCAACACCGGGAAGTCTCTATGAGACCCATCTGACCCAACTCCTCGCAGCCCATTGTGCTCTTTTGTATAGGTTTCTCCAGCGTTCGCATGTGGCATCTCCTCGTAAGTCTTGCCTACCAACCCATCAGACCTTCGTCATCTAGCGCGCGAGGCTGTCCAGAAACGTTTCTACCTCCTCCACAGTGTGCAGAACGTAGTCGGCAGCGGTGCTCCTTCCATCCGACTCCGGGTCGTCGGCGAGTCCCACGAAGATGCCGATACCGCGGTCTTCGAGCGCCTCGAACGCGTGCTCGTCGGTATGATCGTCCCCCAGGTACATCGGTACTACGTCATCCCGGTCTAACTCAAGGGTCTCAAGCAAATAGAGCACCGCTTTGCCTTTGTCCCAGTCGAGCTTGGGTTGTATCTCGTAGACCATCT
>JBARZO010000132.1:0-11248 GCA_049650165.1 Rubrobacteraceae bacterium | reverse complement strand
ATAAACAAGTCGGATCACCCGCAGGCGAAGGGGGCGGCGAGCGAGGTTCGTTCTATCCTGGAGATCGGTCATGAACTGGATCCGGACGCCGCCATGCCGCCCATCATCATGACACGGGGCGACACGGGAGATGGTGTTACAGAGCTTAGAGACACTATTTACGAAATCCGGAAATACCTGGAGGAGAGTGGACGGCTCGAAAAACGCCAGCGGGCTTCCCTGCGGGAGTTCGTGATCTCTTACGCCACCGACCGCCTCCAGAAAGAAATTCAGCACCGCTTGAACAAAGAGGACGCAGAGACCATGGACAAAGTTTACAGTCGGGCGCTGGATCCCATCTCCGCCTCAGAGAGAGTCTTTAGGGAGGTATGACGATGCCGGATCCCAGAGGAACGTTGCTTCCCTACGAGGACAAATTTCCGCAAGTCCCGGACTCGGTTTTCGTTGCACCTGGAGGGTACCTGATCGGGGACATAACCCTGGGTGAGCAGTCGAGCGTCTGGTATGGAGCCGTACTGCGCGGTGACACGGAGCCCGTTTCCATAGGTGAGCGGACCAACATCCAGGATGGCTCCGTGTTGCACGCAGACCCCGGATACCCGGCGGTGGTGGGGAACGATTGCGTGATCGGCCACCGGGCAGTCGTCCACGGCTGCGAGATAGAAAACGGCTGCCTGGTAGGAATGGGGGCTACGATACTAAACGGGGCCAGGATAGGAGAAGGATCTATAGTGGGCGCCGGCGCGCTCGTGCCCGAAGGCAAGGAATTTCCCGCCCGAAGCCTCATAATCGGCGCCCCGGCTCGTCGGGTAAGAGAGGTGACTGAGGAACAGGCCAGTGAGATAATCCTCGGTGCAAAGGCTTACGTGGAACGCGCTGCCGCCCACCGGGCGTCGCTGGACAAATCCTAGTTCCTAATCAGCGAGGATGTTGACCGACACGGGGAACGTTTCGCGACCGGCTACGTATGCGACTTCTTGGACTTTCCTTCCTATACGACTTAGAGTATCCGGTCATGGAGAGTAAAAAGACCGCGAACGGATTGGGGTTTGTGCTGGTCGTCTACGCGGCGAGCCGCTTGTTCTATCTCGTGGCGGGAGTATTCCTGGCGTGGTTTTTCTCTATCTCGTCCTTCTACAAACAGACCGCGGACAATCCATTCGGCACCTTGAACCTCTGGGCGCACTGGGACGGCGAACATTACATGCGCCTCGCCCGCAGCGGCTATCTGAACGAGCCGGATAACGTCTCGCCGGCGTTCTTTCCCCTCTATTCGCTCCTTATCCGGACTTTCACGGACATTTTCGGCGGGCCTGTATCCCCGGGCGCCCTCACGCTGTGGGGGGTGATCCTGTCTCTGGTAGCTTTGCCTTTCGCGTTGTACTTCGTATACCAGATAGCGGATCACGGCTGGGGAGAGCGTGTAGCCCAGGGAGCAGTCCTCACCCTGGCTTTCTTCCCTACCACTTTCTTTCTGAATGCGGCCTACACGGAGAGCCTGTTCTTGGCCCTCTCTGCCGGGGCCCTGTGGTCCGCTATGGTCCGCAAAGACCTGTTTCTGGCGTGTGTGCTCGCGGGGTTGGCTACCGCCACGCGCAACGTGGGGATATTTTTGCTAGTACCGCTGGCCTACGAGTGGATGAGGAACCCGGGATATTACCGCTGGCGGATAGGATATCTGGCGTTGGCCCCCTCGGGACTTATAGTTTACATGGGCTATCTGTGGTGGCGTTTCGGAGAGCCGCTGCTGTTCTACACCGAGCAGAAGGACTGGAACCGCGAGGCTACCGGGCCCGTGGATGCCATAGCGCTCTCCTTCAGGCAGGCCCGCGAGGGGCTGCGCCAGGCCTTCGCCCCAGATACTTTCCCGGAGGCTTCGGGGAGGCTGCTGGACCGGATAGTTTTGACCGGGAACGCCCAGAATCTGGCCCTGTTGATGTTGGCCGTTCTGGTTATCCTGGTGGGGCTGCGGATTCTGCCCCTCGGCCTCAGCGCCTACGCTTTTCTCGTCGCCGTAGTACCGGCTTTCTTCGGGACACCGGACAGCCCGTTAATGGGTGTATCGCGATACGTGCTCGTGGCGTTTCCCATTTTTATAGTGCTGGGCCATTTGCTCAAGAACCGCTGGTTGCTCACCGCGTGGCTCCTGGCGAGCAGCGCCGCCTCGTTGGTGCTCTGCGCCCTGTTTGTCACCTGGCGCTACGTCGCTTAAAGTTCCGGCGCCGTTACCTGAAGTTTGGTTCCACGATGAGTACGTCGCTGTTTTCGAAGGCTGCCCTGTAGAGGTCGGGACGTTCCGCAAATAGCGGCCAGTAGAAATCCGTTGTGGGCCGATCCGGCATATCTTTGTAGAGCACGATGTAACGGATGTCATACTTCTCCAAAAGTTGTCTCGTGCGTTCGGCGTCCGGATGCTGCAGTACCCGGAATACGTCCCACATCGCTTCCGGGCCTCTCGGTGGTAGATCTCTCGGAACTTCGATCTGCCCCGGCTCGAAGGATTGAAGGCCGGAGTAATCTCCCATGGCGAGCATCGCCCGGCTCGGAACCTGGTTCGAGTGGGGGCTGACCATTATATTGCCGCCGGTGTTGTGATCTTCGAGCCACTCCCCGGCGGCATATATTTCCTGTGAGATGACCAACTGAGGGCTCGGGCCCGCGGCGGTCTCGAAGCTCTGAACCGACCGGATTCCGATCAGGCTCGCCGCCAACAATAACACGATCGAGGCTGCGAAAATCGTTGGCTTTTGCCGTCCCCAGAGTGACTTGAAGATTGTGATGAGTGCGAACGCGGCTAACAGCGACAGCGGCACACCGAGATCCCTGCCGAAGCGCTGGGGGAAACCGCTGAATGAGGTAACGCTTCCGACGAAGATTATAAAAGCCCAGGATAGTAGAGTAAAACGCGCCAGGGTCTGAGGTAGCCTCTCCTGACTCCTGCTAATGCCAATCACGAGAAAAACACCCACAATACCCAACCACGCCACAGGTTGGGAGACGACCTCCCCGATAAAGTACCCTGGCTCATAGGGGGACTGGGTGCCGATAGCCATATCAACGGCAGACCCTGTATCGCTCGCCCCTGAGTTTCCCAGGAAACCAGCTAAGACGCCCGGCAGATCGTAAGTGCCCCAGGCATAGACAAAGGAGAGACCAGTTAGCAAGAAGAGTGACAAGAGCAGCGCGAGACCCTTGCGGCGATCGCTAAAAAGCAGAAAAGGCAACAAGAAGATCGAGACCATCGCAAGCAACAGACCCAGGCAAAGACTCGACACTTGATGGTAGAGCACCACTGAGGAACCAAGCAGCACCACTGCCACAATCGCCCTCCAAGACGTTGAGTCGTAGAGTCTGACGAGCGCTGCCACCGTCAACACCAGCAGGAACTGCGCGGTAACCAGATTGGGGTACATAGAGTCGTTGAAATAGAGGTAGGAGCCGCCAACGAGCAGGCCGACGAAAGCGCCGGAGATCAGGCCATACTCCCAGCCCCACAGCCGGCTGCCGAGCGTGTAAACGGCGAGCGTTGGCAGCAGAAAGAGCATGGGTCCCAGAACGGGAAAGATGTCTATCGGTTCCAGGCCGCTGAGGTTCGAGATCATGGCGGTCATAGTGTGAAAGCCGGGAGGGTAGATCAGGTACTCTTTGTACGATCCTTCGGATAGCATCTGGTTCGCCATCACGGCGTGGGAGTAGTGATCCACGCCCCTAACGTAAGGCCAGTCCTGCAATACGGGCCCGATATAACTCTTCGCAAGAACCACCAGTGACACCCCGGAGAGCAGCGTGTAACGAACCACCGGAGTATCCCAACTACGCCGCCGATCCCGCACAGGCTCTTCAATAGCAATCGCCTGTTGTTGCTCTTCGTATTGCGTAGCAAGGTACAAGAAACCCGAGAGAACCACGAGTACGCCGATTGGAAGCAGAACCCACGGTGAGTCGAGACCGAGGCTGTAGGGGATGGCAACAGCGAGGGCCGTGCCGAAAGCCGCCAGAAACGGCAGGCTCAGTGTGGGTGCAGGGCTGGGGGCTTGGGTACCGTACTCTTTCTCAGGGCCGAGACTGCGAAAGGCAACCATTCCGGAGCCTAAGACGAGCAGGGCGGAAAGCACCGTTGCGGGGAGCGTTACTCCTAGCCCGAGAATGCTCGCGGGAATTAGCACTACCGCGGGAACCAGCGTTATAGAGAGTCCGATCCCATAGGTTAACTGCACAGCAAGGTCTCGGGATGGAAGCAGGATTCGTGCCCAGTAATAGCCTGGTAGAACGCCGATCAGGATAGCCGCGAACAGTACCCGGATCAGGTCAAGCAGCAAGACGCATCCAAGCTTTTCTCCTCGCGCATCAGGGGAGGTTACCAACGACCTCCGGGAACACCACCCTTATACCGCGCGATTGTGGAGGTTAAACTAACAATTTACGTTCATTTAAAGTGCGTTTAACTGGGCCTCATCTACAACGCTCGTTACAGAAAAAGTGGCAACGAAAGAAGCGAAGATGTTGTGGCTGGCCGACCTCTAGTCTTGGGTTCTCTTAGGCTCGAAGATTACGACGGCGTTGTTCTCGTAGACCTTGCGGTAGAGTTTCTCTCGTTTCTCGAATTCCGGCCATATGGTGACCGGGTAGATCTTGGACATCACGACGTAACGGACGTCGTACTCTTCTAATAGACGCTGGGTCTTGCCCCCGGCGGGGTGTTCGAGGATCCAGAGTGCATCTCTCAGCGGCTCGACCCCTGGGGGTGGTATGTCCCGACCGCGGTCTATCCGGGGGGCGTCGTAAGATTGCATACCGGTGTAGCCGCCGAGGGCGAGCACGCCCCGGGTCGGCACCCGTTTCGTATAAGGGCTGACCACGATGTTGCCGCCGGTATTGTGCTCTTCGAGCCACTCCCCGGCGTCTGAGACCTGGGGCGACATGGTTAGCTGTTCGCGTTGCTCGGAGGCCAGCACGAGGCCTTTCATAGCGCGGAGGTCAACCATAGTCGCCATAGTGAGGATCGTCAGCGAAGCCGCGATCACCGCGAGCGTACCGCGCTGGGCGGCGACCGAGCGCAGGATCGTCACGAAAGACATCGCCCCCAGGAGCGCCAGCGGGACCCCCAGGTCGCGGGCGAAGCGATCCGGGAATCCACTAAACGACGTGGCGCTGCCCGCGGACATCATCAAAGTCCACACGAGCAGGACGATCAGGATTAGAATGCCCGGCGTGTCCATCCTCCGGCGATCGAAGGTGAGCAGTATTACCCCCAGCAGCCCGAGTAGCAGCAAGGGCTGGGAGGTGAGCTCCACGATCCCGACGATCGAATCCGGGGGCTTGGTCCCGAAAGCCATTGCCACCGCCTCGCCTCCCTCGCCCGTTTCGCCACCACCCAGCAACTTGCCGAACAGCTTGGGTAGGTTGTAGGTGTTCCACGCAAAGAGCGCAGAGAGCACGCCCAGCAGTCCCAACGAGGACAACAGAGCGATTCCTCTCCTCCGTTCGCGGAGAAGAGCGTACGGTAGAAAGAGCACGGATATTATGAACAGGAGCAACGCCAGGTAAAAGCTGCCGACTTGATGGAAGAGGACCACCGAAGAGCCGAGCAAGGCCAGGAGCAGGCCGGACCTCCAAGAGGGCGAGTTGTACAGACGGAACAGCGTGGCGAGGGCTAGAACCATTAGGAATTGGGCGGCGATGATGTTTGGATAGCGCCCGTGTTCCAGATACCAGTACGAGCCGCCGGTGAGCAGTCCGTAGAAAGCTGCGGCGGTCAGTCCGTACTCCCAGCCCCACAACCGGCGCCCGAGAGCGTAGATCGCCAGCGTCGGAAGTACGAGCAAGGCCGGTATGAGGACTGCGAAGATCTTCAGCGTCCCTACGCCGCTCAGGTGGGTGAGTTCCGCCATGAACAGGTGGATACCCGGCGGATACAACATAAAAGAGCCGGTGGAGCCCTCGGAGATCATCATCCGCGTCATGATCGTGTGCTGGTATTGGTCGTCGGCCCGCAAGAAAGGCCAGTCTCTCAACACGGGCCCGATATAGCCTCGCGCGAGCACCAACAACAAAACCCCGGAGATCAGGGCGTAACGTATCCCCGCGCCGGCGGGCTCTTCCACAGGGTCGTCGACGGCCTCCCTGGAGGCCGGCTCTTCGCGGGCGGACGACAGCAGGTGCGTCGTAGCTCCGGAGAGGATCAACAGTACGGCAGCGGGCCATGCCAGCCAATACGGCGCCAGGCCGACCATCTCCGAGAGCACGGTGACGAACGCCAGGAAAAACAACAGGAGAGAAGGTACGTCCGGTGTTACGGGACGGTTCAGCAAAGGCCCGCGGCTCTCCTTACCGGAACCCAGCACGAGATAGGCCGCGAGCCCGACGATAAAGACGATCAACGGTGAGGAGACGGCGATGGTGAAAGAGAGTCCCGTGTCCAGGAGTCGCACCTGGGCCAGCGCCACCGCCGAGACCAGCGTAATAGAAAGGGCTGAGGAGTAGGCGATCCGGGACGCGAAGTCTTCCGTGGCGCAGAGCAGCCCGGCCCAGAAGTAGCCTGGCAAGAGGCAGATCAGTATCGCAACGGGAAGAACCCGGATCAACTCTGAGAGCAACGTCACCTTCCATACTAAGTGAATATCGCCTGAATACTACAGAGCTAGATATTAACTTAACCGCGACCGTACGCCACGATCCTCGACCGGTCGAAATTTTCTTGCGATTACTAGTGCTATCGGGCTTCTGTTCTGTATAATCCCATCCGGCACGAAGTCCGTAGCAGAAGCTTACTCTCAGGAAGCTACTCGAAACGTGAAAATTCGTGGGAAGATTCTGGCAAAGGCGCATCCGGAGGAAGCTGTCTGATGATAGAGAACTTGAACATTCTGGGATTGTTGGTGGCCCTGCTCTTTGCGGGGTATGGCATCATCCGGTACCGGCGGGGCGGATGGCGCGGCATCGACCTGTCTCTAACCTTGCTTTTGGCACTGGGTGTAGCTGTCGTCTCGGTATTCCCCCAGGTGGGGGACTTCTTTGGGTGGCTGATCGGCCTGGAGAACCGGGCGTTCGCGCTCTTGTCGTTTGCCGTGCTGTTGCTCTTCGGGCTGTTTCTCTGGCTGTACAACCAGGTCCGGGCCGCGAACCGGCGCAACGGCGAGACCGTAACGGCGATCGCCGTCCGTCAATACATGCAGAATTACGCCTCACCGGAGCCGCGGTCTGCGGAGGAGCCGGGGAAGATCCTGATAATCGTACCGGCCTACAACGAAGCTGGATCGATCGTGGAAGTTCTCGAACGCGTGCCGGAAAGCGTTGCGGGCTACGACACGAAAATAGTGGTAGTAGATGACGGTTCAGCCGATGGTACGGAGCAGGTGTCGCGGGCTGCGGGGTACCCGGTTGCGGCGCACGTGGTGAACCGGGGCCAGGGCGATGCCTTGCGGACAGGTTTCGAGATAGCCCAACGCGAGAACGCCGACATCGTCATCAACCTCGACGCCGACGGCCAGTACAAGCCAGAGGAGATCGAGCCGCTCGTGGCGCCCATTATCGCGGGTGAAGCGGATTTCGTTCTGGGTTCGCGCTTTACCGGGTTCTACGAGGAGTCCGGTAGTGTTCGGCACGTCGGAGTCGTTTTCTTCTCCAAGCTCATCTCTTTGCTAACGGGAGTCTGGATCACCGACTGCACCAACGGTTTCCGGGCAATAAGGGTCTCGGAGCTTCACAAGCTGGATCTCCGCGAAGATCGCTTCAACGCCACCGAGATCATACTCGAAGCCCTGGGAAACAACCTGCGCTACAAAGAAATCCCCGTAACCATGCTGCGTCGGGCGGAGGGTGAGAGCAAGAAACCAAAGAGGCTGGCTTACCCTCTCGGTGTCTTCCGGGTAATTATAGAAACTTGGCTGCGGTAATCACCGTCGCTACCCGGCACGCCGTCGTCGGCGCGCTCTAAAATACCGGTATGTTCAAGCTTCCCGGGCTCAAGGGTCAGCAGGGGGTCGCGAAGGGTACTCTCTACGTTGCGGCGTCCTTCGCCACGTCCGGGTTGCTCACCTTCGTCTTTCACGTTTATACGGGGCGGGAGCTGGGCCTGGAGCGATATGGGGACTTCGGGGTCATGTGGACGTCGGTGTTTCTGGTGGCGCAGGTACTCTGGATCGGGGTCTCTCAAACTCTCGGTCGCTACATCGCTGAAAGAGAGGCGCGGGGTGAAGATCCCGGCCCGGTAGTCTCCTCGGTCAAGAGACTCACCCTGATCTTGCTCGGCGTGTTCCTGCTCGTTTCAGCGTTGGCGAGTCCCTGGCTGGTGGGTGTGATCTTCGAGGGCGACGTATTGCTTGCGGGCGCCTTTGTGGCCGCCGTAGCCGCCTACGCCCCGGAGTATTTCCGGCGCGGAACTTTCGGCGGGCATCGGCAGTTCGCGCGCCTGGGCGCCCTGCACGTAGTCGAGTCGTCGAGCCGGATGGTGATCGGCCTCGGTCTGCTCTTTGCCGGGGTGGGAATGGTTGGTCCGGCCTTTGCTGTGGCCGTCGGCCCGCTCCTCGGGGTGCTGGCCGTACGTCCCGCGCCGGTGGAGGAGGTCGTGGCCGAACAGAAGGTGGGCTCGCCATTCTCCGCCGCGGGGGCGTTCCGGTTTGCCGGGCCGGTACTCGCTTGTGTGGCGTTCGGCCAGCTGCTTATGAACGGCGGTCCCATACTAGCCCGCCTTCTCGGCGGGACAAGCGAGGAGATCTCGCTGCTCGTCGCCGCCCTGATCCTGGCCCGCACCCCCCAGACCGTACTGAGCCCCGTAGTCGCCACCTTGCTGCCGCACGCCAGCCGCACCCTCGCCACCGAGGGAATCCGGGGCTTTGACCGGTTTGTGCTGCGTTCGGTAGTTCTGGTGGGTTCGATCGGAATTATTATGGTGGCGGGCGCCTGGTTTTTGGGAGAGTGGGCGCTACTCCTCTTCGGATCTGGTTTCCTCGCAGGGCGCGTCTTGCTCGCTGCTCTCGCTGCTCTGGCCGCCTTCTATCTGCT
Organism: Rubrobacteraceae bacterium; assembly: GCA_049650165.1. Taxonomy (GTDB): domain Bacteria; phylum Actinomycetota; class Rubrobacteria; order Rubrobacterales; family Rubrobacteraceae; genus SIRX01. The sequence goes on along the minus strand of JBARZO010000132.1, from coordinate 2,245 downwards.
CTCCGAGACGCTCAACCAGGCTTTGTTCGCCCTCGGACGTGGACGGCTTGCCGCGCTCGGGTGGTTCGTTGGCCTGCTGGTAGCTATCGGGTGTCTGATTTTCTTACGGACGGATGCGGTCGTAGATGGGATCGCTTACTCTCTGGCTCTCGGCGCCCTTTTCGCCGCCGCGGCGCAAATCGTTTTCTACCTGATGGTGCGAGTTCCACGCGGATGACGTTGCGCGCCCGGTCTATAGCGCTTAGAGTAGTGCCTTCGTAGTAACGGCTTCCAAGGGACTTGTGCTGTGGATTTGCTCGCACCGGAGAAACGTTGTCGACAGGCTCGCGAGGTTGAGATAAAGCTTTGAGCAGGGATCTAACGCGCAAAGACTTTCTGAAGGTTGCCGGCACGGGCGTTGCGGGGGCGGCGTTGCTCAGCAGCGCCGGTTGTTCGAACTTCACGGAGGAGCTAGCCCGGATCCCTAAAAACTATCTTCCCACTGGAGGGTCTAGGATGAACGTCGTATTGATCGTCATAGACAGCGTGCGCACCGATCACGTCGGCGCTTACGGCAACAACTGGATAAAAACTCCAAACCTGGACTCATTCGCCAAAGAGAGCTTGAAGTTCACCCAAGCCTACCCCGAGGCCACGCCCACGATCCCCGCCCGCCGGGCCATTCACACCGGGAGACGCTCTTTCCCTTTCCGGGACTGGTCGCCGCGTCCGGACTATGACGTCAATCTCTATGGTTGGCGGCCGATCCCCGAAGACCAGCCAACCCTCGCGGAGACCCTGCGTGACAACGGATACTCGACGATGCTCACTACGGATACCCTGCACATGTTCCGGCCCTCTTACAACTTTCATCGGGGGTTCGGAGTCTTCGATTTTATCCGGGGTCAGGAAAGGGATCTGTACCGACCGATGTCGTTGACCTCCGAGAGTAAGCTCGAAAAGTCTCTCATAGGCGGGCCGACTGCCCAGCGCACGGAGGAGATCCTGCGACAGTACTTCGCCAACATCTCCGGACGCCGGAATGAGGAAGACTGGTTCTCGCCCCGGTTGTTCAGCCGGAGCACGGAGTTGCTGGAGGCCGCTAAAGATATGCAACCGTTCTTTATGGTGGTTGACTCCTACGACGTACACGAGCCATGGGACCCACCGAAGAAGTACGTGGACCTATACGACGATGACTACAACGGGCCGGAACCATACATCCCATCCTACGGTAGCAGCGATTACCTTACGGAGCGGCAACTAAAGCGGATGCGCGCCCTGTACGCTGCGGAGATGACGATGGTAGACACCTGGCTCGGACGCTTCCTCGAAAAAGCAGAAGACCTCAGATTGAACGAAAATACGCTCTTCGTGCTCCTCTCGGATCACGGCGTAATGCTCGGGGAGCATGGAATCGTCGGGAAAAAAGCATCCGCCTCATACACGGAGTTGGTGAACGTACCGTTCTTGATCCGCCATCCCGAAGGTAAAGGTGCGGGGGAGAATAGCGACTACTACGCTTCGACCCACGACGTTGCGCCGACAATTCTCGGCTCACTGGGCATACAGCCGGAGCAGCCGATGGAGGGGCAGGATCTTACGAGAATCCTGGAAGGTAAGGAGCCCGAAGCCCGGCCACACTTTACACTCGGCTACGATGACCACGTTGTGAGTCAAGACGACCGCTACACCATGATCTCGGTCAACGACGGATCCAACGCCAGGCTCTACGACATGCAAAAAGACCCGGACCAGAATAACAACATAGCTTCGGCCAACCCGGCCATCGTAAAGCGGATGTTCGAGGAATACGTTCTGAAGGACGCCGGGGGACCGCTACCCCAATACTGATGCCGGGTAGCAAGCATCCCCTAAAGCTCCAAAATATCCTCGGGCTCCGGTCTTTCGAGTCCCGCTCTCTACTGCTCGCCCTATGCTCTCTAATACTTCTCTGGCCTCTTCGCGGCCTCGTGGACGGCGCTCCATTAATCTTGTTTGTGTGTTCCCGGGTTCTGTTTGCTCTACCGGGGGCGCTGCTGGCGCTTTGGTTTGCCGGGGAGCATATCCCGGGCGGTGCGCTGGCGCCGGTGGCGTTCGTGATCAGCGCCAGCATCTTCGGACTCTTGGCGGTCCCGGCGCTCATGATGGGCCTGAGCATCGAGATTTATCTGTGGGTTTCCGGATTGGTATTGTTTGCCTTTCTCGTGGCAGCAGCGTTTCGGGTACTGTATGGAGGAACTTCGGGAAACATAAGAGGCGAAGC
>JBARZO010000131.1:0-5543 GCA_049650165.1 Rubrobacteraceae bacterium | reverse complement strand
AACGCTACCATGTCCACGTCGGGATGCCGGACGAGCGCATCACCGACTTCACCGGCGCCGTAGACGACCTGTAGCAGACCCTTCGGCAAGCCTTCCATCAACTCCGCCATGCGGCGGGTCGCCAGCGGAGTTTCTTCGGACGGTTTGAGAATTACGGCATTCCCGGCGGCGAGAGCCGGGGCGACCTTCCAGGCGGCGAGCAGCAGTGGGAAGTTCCATGGCACGATGCAGGCTACGGTGCCGATGGGTTCCTTTACAACCATCGCTAGTTGCTGAGGTTCGATGGGGGCGGGGAGGTAGCCGATGGAGTCGCGGGCGATCTCGCCGTAGTAGTCGAAGCACGCCGCCGTCCATTCGACCTCGTCGCTGTTCTCGATGTAGGGTTTGCCGCCCTCCAGCGTCAGGATCTCCGCCAGTTCCTCCTGGTGAGCCATGAGGTTGCGTGAAATCTCGTGAAAGATGCCTGCCCGGTCCAGGCCCGCAAACCCGCGCCACTTCTCGAAGGCGCGTCGGGCTTTCTCCGCGACGGTGTCCAACTCTTCCACAGTGGTGGTCCTGATTTCCTCTATGCTTTCCCCGGTCGCCGGGTTGATGACCTTCAAAGAACTATTTTCCGTCAAGACTTCCTCCTTTACGGGCGCGCCGGCACACAAAGCACGGGCGTGTCCGAGATGTGCAGTAGTTTGTGAGGGGTCGAACCCAGGATCGCGCTCTTGAACGGGCCTTCGCTGTAAGTGCCGGTTACGATCAAGCGCGCCCCACGCTCCCGCGCCGTGTTTTCGAGAGCCGTGGCGGGTCTTTGTGAGACGATCAGGGTCTCGACTTCTACTCCGGCGAGGCGAGCTTTTTCCGCGGCCTCATCGAGAAGCCCACTTCCTATCTCTTCGAGAACCTGGCGATGTTCCTTGAATTCCTCTCCCGAGACCTTACCCGGCGGTTCGCCGCCGAAGACGACAAAGAGCCGTTCGTCGAAGCTGCCGGCCTGCTCGATCGCTCTCCATAGGGCCGCACGGGCCGAGGGAGAGCCGTCGTATCCGAGCACCACGCAACTCATTTAGCGATCCTCTTCCGGCGGCGCACCAGCAGTCTCCGTGCCCTCCGCGGCGTCCACCCGTCCGGCGGCTACGTCAAGGTCCACGGTCTCTAGCCTACGGCTGAAGAAACGTTCTTGGCTGGGACCGAGAAAACGCCAGAGGACCATGAAGATGGCACCTAGCAAGAGGAACCCCAGACCGGTGACCAGCGGCAGTCCGAGACCAAAGATTTTGGCGCCCGTGTAAGAAGCGCTCGGGTCGGCAAGCTCTATGATGGAGATAATGAACAGATAGCCGAGCAGCGTCGAGCCGAGCACCGGGGCAACCCCGATAAACAAGAAGTTTTTGACCGATTTGAGCAACTCTTTGCGGTAGTAAACGGCACAAGCGTAGCCGGTCAAGGCGTAATAGAAGGCGATCATCAAAGAGAGGGCCGAGAGCGTGTCGAAGAGGAAGTTTTCCGACGCCAAATTAACCGGCACGTACCAGATGGTCGCCAGCACGCTGACCACGATGGTCGAGACGTGCGGCGTCAGAAATCGGGGATGGACTTTTCCGAGGGCAGCGGGCATCGCCCAGGCGCGGGCCATGGAAAGGGTGGTGCGGGCGGCGGGAATGATCGTGGTCTGGGTCGAGGCCAACGCCGACGTAAGAACGGCGACCACGACGAGCAGGTACCACGGCGTTCCGAGCACGTTGGTTGCGACGGTGTTAAGAACCGCGTCGTCGTCGGCGAACTCCTCCAAAGTGCCCAGGCCCGCAAAAGCGACGACCGCCGTGGTGACGGAGAGATAGGTTACGAGCAAGAGCACGGTAGAGACGACGGCGGCCAAGCCGGGGGCGGAAACGCTATTCTCGGTTTCCTCGTTGAGGTTTACCGCGCTCTCCCAGCCCCAGTAGATGAAAACCCCGATCAGGAGCCCCGAGACCAGGGCTTCCCGGCCGGACACGGCGAAAGGCGAGAACCAGGAAACCTCAGGCAGGATCGAGCTATCCGGGGCTGTGCCGCTATAAACTTTGAAAAAGGCAACGGCGGCGAAAAGCAACAGCGTACCGACCTGGGCGATGATCAGTATGTTTTGAAGACGGGCCGAAACTTCGGTGCCCAGGACACAGATCGCCGTCATCACGACGATGTAAACTACCGCCAGCACGGTTATCGCGGCCTTTGACCCCACCAACTCGTCCAGCCCGAAGAGTAGATACGTGTAGCGGGCGGCCACGTCCGCCAGCGACCCTATAACCAGGATGCCGGTAACGCCGATTGCCCAGCCGCCCATCCAACCGGCCCACGGCCCCATCGCCCGCGTCACCCAGGAGAACGTAGTGCCGCAGTCCTGGTCGGCCCGGTTCATGTAGTAGAAAGCGGTTGCGACAAAGAACATCGGTACGAACGAGACGAAGAGGGCCGCCGGCGCCTGGGCCCCGACCGTCACAACCACCAGCCCGATCACGGCGGCCAGCGAGTATGCCGGCGCCGTCGAGTTGAGCGCGATGATGACCCCGTCCACGAACCCAAGGGCGTCCTTTTTTAGACCTTTATCGCCGGTTGTTCTGGTTTCATCTTTTACACTTTCCACGTTTCTCGTCTCCTCGATATCCCCAACACAACACTAACCTGCTTTATTTCAACTTTCCTTCTCCCCCATAAAGAGTCGGCTGCCGCCGAAGATCAGGATCATCGTCGCTACCAGGATCACGGTAGAGAGCGCGTTGATAACCGGACTCACCCCGAACTTGATCATCGAGTATATCTTCAGCGGCAACGTACTCGACCCGACGCCCGATACGAAGAACGTAATCACGAAGTCATCGAACGAGAGCGTGAACGCCAAGAGCGCCCCGGCCATGACGCCGGGGAGTATCAGGGGCAGCGTTACCCGCAAGAACGTCTGCAACGGGTTCGCCCCGAGGTCCCGGGCCGCTTCTTCGATGGACTCGTCCATCCCGGAGAGCCGGGCGCGCACGACGATGGTGACGAACGAGATGTTGAACGCCACGTGGGCAATGATGATGGTCGTGATGCCGAGCCCAAAACCGATGGCGACGAAGAACGCTAGCAGGCTGACGCCGACCACGATCTCCGGCATGACGGTTGCGGCGTAGATGGTCGAGTCGGCGAAGCCCTGGCCCCGGAAGCGGTGGCGAGTGAGGGCCATCGCGGTGAGCGTGCCGATGATCGTGGCGATGATGGTGGAGGTTACACCGACGATCATGGAGTTGTAGAAGGCGTCGAGCACCGACTGATCCCGCCAGAGCGCCGCGTACCACTCGGTCGAGAACCCCTCCCAGACCCGCGTGCTGCGGGAAGAGTTGAACGAGAAGACCATCAGTACCAGGATCGGGGCGTAGAGGAACAGGTAGATGAGGGCCGCCATCAACAGCAGCGCCCGGTCGGGAAGTTTGCTCATGCCTTTCTGAAGAGGACCGGCGCCATTTCTGCCCACGGCTAGATCCCCCCCAACTTATCCGTGCCGATGCGCCGGACGTAGAACATGATCGCCCCGATGAGCATGACAGCGAGCATCACGGCCAGGGCGCTACCGAAGGCCCAGTCGCGGGCGTTGAGAAACTGCTGCTGGATCAGGTTCCCAAGCAACACGGTCTGCGAACCGCCGAGCAGGTTCGGTATGACGAACTCCCCGGCGGACGGAATGAAGACCAGAATACTCCCCGCGATGACACCCGGCATGCATAGAGGGAACGTGACCCGCCAGAACGTGTGCCACCGGCTCGCCCCGAGGTCTTTGGCGGCTTCTTTTAGGCTGACGTCGAATTTCTCCAGGGTGGCGTAGAGTGGCAGGATCATGAACGGTAGGTACGAGTAGACCATCCCCATCAACACCGCCTGGGGCGTGAAGATCAGGTTGATCGGCCCATCCGTAATCCCCAAAAACTGCAGAGCCTTGTTTGCGATTCCGTTGCCGCTAAGTATGACCACCCAGGCGTAAGCCCGTATCAACAAGCTGGTCCAGAATGGCACCATGACCAACACCAGCAGTATGTTCTTCCACCGGCCGCCCCGCAGCGCGATAAAGTACGCCAGCGGATACCCGAGCGCCAGGCATAGCAGTGTGTTGAGCGTGGCGATGACGAGGGTGCGGAGTGTTATCTCCAGGTACAGCGGGTCGAAGACTTTGAGGTAGTTGCCGGGGTTGAAGCCGAGCGTCAGGCCGCCGTAGACACCGCTGGTGCCGAAAGAGTAGGCCAGTATCAGGAGTAGCGGGATGAGAAAGAAGATCCCGAGCCAAAACGTCGCCGGGCCTAGCAGGCCTGCGAGCCCTAGCGACCAGCCTTTGCGTTTGCCACCGTCCACCTTACGAGCTCTTTACCTCGGTGAAGATGCGCTCGTAGTCGCGGGTCTCCTCCCCAACGTCTTCTATGACCTGCAGCCGGTCGAAGACTTCCTGGGAGGGGTCCCACGCCGGGATCTGCTTTAGCTCTTCGTCTATGAGCGGCATCGCGGCTTTATTGGGGGTGCCGTAGTACGTGTAGTTGGTGAGGTTTGCGCCGGGCTTCTTCGCCAGGATGAAGTTTATGAATTCGTGGGCGAGTTCCGTGTTCTTTGCGCCGTTGGGGACGCACATGTTGTCCGTCCAGCGGGTCGCGGCGGGCGCGGGGATGGCGTATTCGAGGTCGTCGTTCTCGATGGCCGTCAGGATGCCCTCACCGGAGAATACGTGTCCCAGCATGATCTCCCCGTTGTCTACGAGGGGCGCCACCTCCGTGGAGTCGAAGTACCCGCGCAGGAGCGACTTCTGCTTCACTAGCTCTTGTTTAGCTTCTTCTAGTTCATCCGGGTTGGTGGAGTTTATGGAATACCCCAGGCGCATGAGAGATGCTCCCAGCGTCTCGCGCACGTCGTTTATCATGGCGATCTGGCCGGAGTATTGCTCGTCGAATATCGGGTCCCAGTTTTCTACGGTGGTGCCGAGTTCTTTTTTGTTGTAGAGGATGCCGGTCGTTCCCCACTGGTAGGGCACGCTGTACTTGTTGTCCGGGTCGTAAGACAGGCCCTTGAAGTTCGCCCCGACGTTGTCGAAGTTCGGAAGTTTAGAGAAGTCCAGCTCCTGGATCACGTCACTCTTCGCCATGATGCCGACCATGTAATCCGACGGCACGATGACGTCGTAGCCAGTGCCTCCGGCCTGGAGTTTGGCGAGCAGCTCCTCGTTGGAGCCGTAGAAGTCCTGGGTTACCTTCGCCCCGGTCTCTTTCTCGAAGTTCGGAAGCGTGTTCTCGGCCACGTAGCCGGACCAGTTATAGAGGTTGAGCTTGTTGCCACCACCACCATTGCCACCGTCGCCATTACCATTATCTCCGCCGCCTTGCGCGCTGGTGTTCGGCTGGCAGGAGAGTACCGAGAGCGTCGAGCCTGCCACGGCTCCCGCGCCCATGACTCTGAGGAACTTGCGCCTCGAAATTCTTCCTTTGTCCATCCTCATCCTCCTAACACTAGACAGTTCCGGGCGTCCCAGGACACGGATACTTTTTCCCCTACTTCAAAGC
>JBARZO010000130.1:0-4842 GCA_049650165.1 Rubrobacteraceae bacterium | reverse complement strand
ATTCGGAGCCGATCCTGCCTCCGCCGTTGCGCGCCGCAGCTTCGAGGATAGGCTCCATGTGAGGAGCTTTTTCACGCAAGGCGTCCCGGTGGAGGTAGACTTCTTGCAGGATTTCCTGCAGCGCGGGCAGGAGTTCGTTCGCTTCCTCTACGGTAAAGAGCCTCTGGAACGGGTGCTCCACGAGTGGTGAACTAGCGGCCGACGGCTAGACGGTCGGCCAACATGCCGGGTAGTCCGGCTGACCGGATCTTGGCCTGCGCCTTCTCTATGTCGTACTCGACAAAGCGGTAAGTAACGCTGGTTTCCTCGGCCAACACGTAAGAAGCGAAGGTGTCCCCGTCACGCGGCTGTCCTACGGAGCCGGGGTTCACCAGGTACGGGCCGTCAGATCCCAGGTCCAGGGCTTCGGCATCCGTGGCCGGGCCGTTCGGAGATGGCGCGACCGCTTTTACGTGCGTGTGCCCGAAGAAACAGAGCCGCACGTTCGGATACTCGCTCTGTAGCACCGCCAGGTTCTCAGCAGCCGTGGTTCCGTCTATGATGTACTCGTCCGGGTCACGAACGGAGCCGTGAACGAAAAGCGTCTCGTTCGCCTGCATCATGCGGGGCCGGGAGCGGAGGAAATCCGCATTCTCGTCCGTCAGGCGTTCGCGGGTCCAGCGGACCGCGGCGGCGGCCACCGGGTTGAACCAGTTCAGGTCCGTGTCGAGGTCGGTCACGGCGAGGTCGTGGTTGCCCGTGATCGTGGGCATCTCTCTCTCCCGCACGATGTCGCAGCACTCGTTCGGGTTCGCCCCGTAGCCGATAACGTCGCCCAGGCAATAGACGAACTCGACCTCTTCGGGCACGTCTGCGAGGACGGCTTCGAGGCCTTCGAGGTTGCCGTGGATGTCGGAGATCACCGCGTACATGGCGTTGGACCGCGTAGTATAGCAGTCAGATTCCAGCTTTCAGCCGAATTGTCGGTGACCCGCATCTGCGGTAACATCTCTCGGAAGTTCTCTTGCGCGGGCCTGTAGCTCAGGGGATAGAGCACTGGTTTCCGGTACCAGGTGTCGGAGGTTCGAATCCTTCCAGGCCCGCTTCTCTGTGAGTGGCTCTCGCGCTACTCTGAAAACGTCGAAGGCCCCACCAACTCTGGCGTTCTGCGTTGCACATTCGACCGGCCCGAAACACTCTATCTCTTAGTCTGTGCCTACGTCCCGGCGTCCCGTAAAGCCGAACTTGCAGGTCTTCTTAACGCCGGTGCCGAAGTTCCGTTCTCCGAAGAGGCCGTCGAGGAGCACGTCGTCCTGGCCGCGTTGGAAGAGGACGGGAAGCCCTCATCAGGCAACCTGTAGACTGATACTGCTATACTGTCCTACTGACAAGCTGAGCTATAGAGAGGTACACAATGGGCGCTAAAAAGACTCTCCAGGGCGACAGCAGAGCCACGGCTAACGGTTCCATGAAGCGTGAAGGGACGAAGCGGATTACCGTTGACTTGCCTCGCGACGAACACCGCTTTCTCCGGGACACGACATACGACCTGGACGCCGACGGGATAAAGGTCATGCGGGCGCTGCTGCAGGAACTCCGGGACGACCCGGAACTGTTCGACCGCGTCCGGGAGAGAATCGCGGGACTGTAGGGTAGAAGCCCGCGAGACGAACCGTACGCCCGCGAAGGCTTCGGCGGTATGTGTCATTGTGGGCATACCCTCAGAAGCTTAGAAGCGAATTTTGGAGGTTCCAATGAACGAAGCGACACATACTCTACCGGCGGAGGAGACAGTCCGCCGTGGGGAAGAAATCTACGAGAGAGACTTGAAGCACCTCGAAGCCGAACACACCGGGGAGTTTCTCGTTATTGATGTTCACAGCGGTAACTACGAACTCTCGCCTGACGAGGCGGAGGCGTTCAATCGGGCCGACGAGAAGTATCCCGAAGGTTTCTTCTACCTCAAGCGGGTAGGGTATCGGGCCGCCCACCGCAGAAGGTGATTACCGGGAGTGTCTCACCGGACGGTTCAGAGGCTACCGTCTCCCTCGAAGTAACCGGAACTGGCGGGCGTAGCCACACTATTGAGGCCGTGCTGGACACCGGCTTCAACGGGTATCTCACCCTACCCGCCGAAGAGGTGGTCTCTCTAGGACTCCCGCAGAGAGGTTTCGAGAGGTACTTTCTCGCAGACGGTTCGGAGAGGTTGGGACCCCTATACCGGGCCGTCGTCCTCTGGCATGGTCGCAACCTTACTTTCTCCGTAGGAGAAGGCGACCCGCTGGTGGGCATGGCGCTACTATCCGGTTCCCGTCTCACGGTGGACGCCGAACCGGGCGGAGAGGTTCGGATAGACCAACTTCCCTAAAACCTTACACAAACATCTGTGTAGGGTCTCCAACTCGCAGGCCTCTAAAAAACTTCGTAGTTGACTCCACAGTTACATTTTTGCATTATTGACACCGACGTTAGAAAGTCGGGGTCGTGTAGGAATCTCGACGACTACGAAAGGGAGGGAAACAAGTGAAGAAACTACTGTACCTGGCTACCCTAAGTTTGGTGGCAACTCTGATGTTTGCTTCGGTTGCCGTGGCGCAAGAAGACCCTTGCCCGGACCCGAACTTCCCCAGGGAAACGCCTGATGGCTGCCAAGCGAGCACCTTACCCGATGTCACCACTGAGTCTCAAACACCGGCTGAGGAGCCTAGCACCATCACTTCCAGAGGCGCAGATACCGTTCCTCTGAACGCAGATGGCACTTGTCCCGAAGGGTATGTAACCGTGAATGCACCATTCTGCGCTCAAGAGAGTCCCAATACTCCAGGGCGGATATTCGGCTTCGGTGAAGGAGACTTAGCAGACCCCACGGCCACTGGAGGTCAGTATGGGACTCCTGAAACCCCGACTGCGCCCGAAACTGAGACTGGTACGGTACTTCCCGACACGGGTGGCCCGGCAATACTGTTGCCCGCTGCGGGTCTTCTCCTCGCGACCGGCCTCATAGGGCTGACGATAGTACGTCGCCGCTCGTAGAAATCATTACTTGGAGGAGGGAGCCTACACCTCTCCTCCATTCACATTTACCTCTTGATTTATTAACAACCACACCGGAAACTCCGGGTATGTTGACAGTCTATGACAGTCTATGACAGTCTATATTCCCGACGACGGACGAAATCCCGAAGCCAAAATCCGCTTACCTATAAGAGTTTCGAGGTCTCCAGGAGGCGTCGCACTGGTTTACGGTGCCAGGTGTCGGAGGTTCGAATTCTTCCAGGCTCGCTCTCTGCAGTTCGTAGATCATCACCATGTATTTCTCGATCCTCTTCGATTTGTCATCAGGGAGCTGGCGTAGAAGCTCCTGGTAGTTGAACGATTAATGTGCGTAAGTCTTCATGTGACCCTGGGTCGCGATGCTCTATCGGAGTTCTTGCGAAGAGGCCTGCTTCGGAGTGTACTGAGGAGGGACAGCACCACGGGTACGACAGCGATCACGGCCGCCGCCGTAGTCAGGAGCGAGGCGTCGTACTGGTTTACAGCGACGGCGACGAGCGCCCAGAGGACCGCCAACGAGTACGCCAGGATGCCTTGCCACGGGCCACTCTCTGCGGCCCGGATCACGCCAGCGGCGATGAGACCTCCGCCAAGCAGAAGTCCAACCCCAAGTAGGACTTCCCCGAAGCCTCCGTTCAAGGTGCCGACCGCAGCGAGGGTGGTGGCGAAACCTACCAGGGCGGCGGCTGTGATCCAGCCGAAAAGCAAACCCAGCGGAAGGACAACGAGCCAGCGCTCTATCCGACTCGGTCTACGCTCCCCGCCTGCCCGTGAAGCCAGCAGGAAAGCGGTGCCGGCGCATAAGAAGACACCGAGGATCACGACCTGGGATGTTACGAACAACTGTGCGGGAAAGACTAACGACCACACACCGTTGAGCAGGAACACCCCGGCGGAGAGCCAGCCTACCCGCCGGAGTAGCGCGTTCTCACGTTTGGCTGGTAGTGCCTGGTAGACAGCATAGGCCAGGGACAGGACGAAGATCACACCCCAGATCGAGAAAGCGTAGCCCGCCGGGACCACCACCGTAGAGTTCGCGTTCGAGACTGCTCCAACGCTCACCCCGAAGATCAGCATACCTAGCGGACCCGCTACGATCTGGAACAAGGCACCCACCACATTCGCTGTTTGTCGTATCGTATCTGTCACCGTCCACACTTCTTTCTCTGTGTTGTCATTGAAACCCTACCACGATGCGGTCTGTGTACAGTCTTAGTGTCGCCAGGCGCACAGCGACCTACTACACTACGAATGACAGAGGCTACGGTAACCGTTCGGCGATCCTCGCCGCAAGCGGTCACCACTCCTATTCCTCGTGGGTCGAAGGGGATCTTAGGGTCGAGTTGACGGACTTCAGGTAAGCCTCTTTATGATGGGGTAGGGCATCACGAAAACTTCCCTGCAAGTCTTCGCCTTCCACATCTACGGCGTGTTCGCAGCGGGATATGTAGGCGATGGCGTAGATCGCCGCGGCGGCGATAGCCTTACGCTCCGCTCCTGAGAAACTTTCTCCGCGAGCCGCTTCGTAGTCTTCAACGAAGAGTTGGGTCTCTTCGGGAGTGGGTGGGTTGGGGACGCCGAGGCTCCACGTCGCGGTGAAGTTGGAGGCGGCGATGCCGAGGACGACCGCTTCTTTCTCCGGACGTAGCGAGTCCCAGTCGTAGACGACGGAGACTTTTCCGTTGTTCGTGCGGATCTGGTCCGCGCTCCAGTCGGTGTGGCCGACGACTATCCGGCCGTCGAAGTCGTCTACTATCGCTTTTGCCCTGGCTGCCGCGGCGTCGATCCACCCGGCTCCTTCAGTAGTGG
>JBARZO010000129.1:0-4203 GCA_049650165.1 Rubrobacteraceae bacterium | reverse complement strand
GTGCAGCCAGATGATCAGTGCGCCCCCAACGAGCGTGTAGAGCACGTAAGGCACCGGCTGACCGAAAACTAGAAACACGAGCGGACCGGCGGCCATCGTGGTGATCGCCGCCAGAGAAGTATACCGGCTCACAATGGCGACGACCCACCAGAGACCGAAGAGTCCCAGCCCCAACAGCGGTGCCAACCCGAGGATTGTTCCAGCCCCCGTGGCCACACCCTTTCCACCTTTGAAACGAAGGAAAACCGGCCAGCAATGTCCGGCTACCGAAGCAAAGGCAGTGAGCGCAATGATCCAGGCGTCATCCACCACGAGCCGCGCCAGCACGACCGGAACCAGCCCCTTGAGCATGTCCCCGAACATGGTGATCCCAGCGGCCCACTTCCCCGCCGCCCGGAGCACGTTCGCCGTGCCGATGTTTCCGCTGCCCACTTTCCGGATATCCACACCGGCGGCCTTCCCAACCAAAAGTCCGGTCGGAACGGCGCCCAGCAAGTAGCCGAGAAGAACGAGAAACACCCCTAACATGCCGAAAAGTATAGCTTAATGGTGAGAGCTTATCCCGTTTTGGTCCGAGCATTTCCAGCGTGAATTCAGATCTCTACAGCCACATCTCGCGGCTGCGGGCCACCTCTAGCGCCCGGACCATCGCCCCCGCTTTGTTGCGGCTCTCCTCGTACTCCAGCGTGGGAACCGAATCGGCCACTACGCCGCCGCCGGCCTGGAAGTAAGCCGTACCGTCTTTCACGAGGGCTGTGCGGAGGGTTATGCAGGTATCCAGCCGACCGTCCACGCCGTAGTATCCGGTGGCGCCGGCGTATGGACCTCGACGGGTAGGTTCTAGCTCGTCGATGATCTCCATCGCCCGCACCTTCGGGGCACCGGAGACCGTACCCGCCGGAAAGGCCGCCGCCAGCGCGTCAAGCGCCGTTAGCCCATCCTTCAGCTTTCCTTCGACGGTCGAGACGATGTGCATGACGTGGGAATACCGCTCCACGTCCATGAAGTTAGCCAACTCCACCGTCCCGGTCTCGCTAACGCGTCCCAGGTCGTTGCGTCCCAGGTCGACGAGCATGACGTGCTCGGCCCGCTCTTTCTCGTCCGCGAGTAGCTCTTCCATGAGCGCGGTGTCTTCTTCGGGTGAAGCGCCCCGCCAGCGGGTACCGGCGACCGGACGGGTCATTACCCGATCCCCCTCCACCCGCACCAGAGGCTCCGGCGAAGCCCCAACTATGTAGAGGTCCCCGAGCTTCAGGTACGTCATGTAGGGCGACGGATTGACGGTACGAAGTCCCCGGTAGAGCAGCAGGGGATCGAGGTCCCCGATCTCCGCCCGAAACCGCTGCGACGGCACGACCTGGAAAGCATCCCCCGCCCTAATGTACTCTTTCGCCTTCTCTACCGACTCTTCGTATTCCGTACGGGTCTTATTGGAAAAGACCTCCGGCGCACCTATCGCACCGTCGTCTAGTCCCCGGCTGGTAAGCGGGGCAGATAGACGCTCGGCAACCCGCCGGATGTCGTCCGCCGCCCGTCGGTAAGCCGCCGCAAAACCCTCTCCCTCGACGTCGCGTAGCCTGCCGGCATCCACCAAAGCGACGATCAGAATTCGGTGCCGCAGATGGTCGAAGACGACCAGTGTGTCGGTAATGGCAAAGTACGCCTCCGGCACGTTCAGGTCGTCCGGTGGGGCGCCCGGCAGGTGCTCCAGATAACGCACGGCGTCGTAGGAGAAATATCCCACCGCACCTCCGACGAACGCCGGTAGGTGCGGCAGAGGGGCGACACTTTTCTTGCCCAAGATCTCCGCCAATCCCCGGAACGGGTCCTCTGCCGGGATCTCCCGAACGCCATCCGCGTCCACCACCGTATACACGCCGTCCCGGTAAGAGAGCGTACGTTTGGGGTCGAAGCCGAGAAATGAGTAGCGTCCGAACCGTTCGCCGCCTTCGGCGCTCTCCAGCAAGAAGACGTTTTCCTCGTCGGAGAACTTCATGACGGCGGAGATCGGGGTTTCCAGGTCGCCGATGAACTCCGCGTACAACGGCACCACGTCGTAGTCGCGGGCGAGCCCGCGGGCCTCGTCCAGCGTAGGGACTAGCCGCGAGTTAGCCGTGCCGATCATTCAATACCCGCGCCACCTCGTCGATACTCACGCCCCGCTCTTCCAGCAATACCAACAGGTGGTACACCAGGTCCGCCGTCTCCTCCGCCAATCGGTCTTCCCGCAGGGCAGATATAACCACCTCGACGGCTTCTTCGCCGACCTTCTGGGCTACCCGCTCAGGACCTCGCCGGAACAACTCCGCCGTATAAGATCCCTCCGGCATCTCCCGGTGCCGCTGCGCTATCGTCTCCGCCAGACGCTCCAGCGTCGGCCCGAAGCTCTCAACATCTTTCGATTCACTTACCGCCACGCCGACACCCTCTCCCGCAACCGTAGTGAAGAAGCACGTGCGCTCGCCGGTGTGGCAGGCGGGTCCGTGCGGCTCGATCCTATAGAGCAGCGCGTCCGCGTCGCAGTCGAGGCGCACCTCGGCCACGCCCTGGGTATTACCGCTCGTCGCCCCCTTACGCCACAACTCTTGTCGTGAACGTGAGTAGTAATGGGCCTCGCCACTTGATAGCGTCTTTTCGATGGCCTCGCGGTTTGCGTAGGCGAGCGTCAAAACTTCACCTGTATGTACGTCCTGGGCGATTACCGGCACCAGGCCGTCGTCGTTGAAACGAATATTTTCTGTGGGGCTCATCGGACCGGAACCCCCGCATCATTCATGTGTTGTTTTACTGCTTCAATAGTCCATTCGTTGAAGTGGAAGATGCTCGCGGCGAGCACGGCGCCGGCACCAGCCTTTACGGCGGATACCATGTCTTCCGGGCCTCCGGCGCCGCCGGAGGCGACTATCGGGAGGGTGGTTTTTTCCGCGACCTCGGAAATAAGGTCCAAATCGTAGCCGCCCGCGGTTCCGTCAGCGTCCATACTGTTGAGCACGAATTCCCCCGCCCCCCGCTTCTCACCTTCGACGAGCCAAGCTATGGCGTCTCTCTCGGTATTCACCCGACCACCGTTCAGATAGACTTCCCAGCCGTTCCCGGACTGCCGACGTTTCACGTCCACGCTCAGGACTACGCATTGGCTGCCGAAGCGTTCGGCGCCCTCGTCGATCAGATCGGGAGTTTTTACCGCGGCGCTGTTTATAGAGACTTTGTCGGCCCCCGCCCGTAGCATGGCGCGCATATCGTCGCCAGAGCGGACGCCGCCGCCGATGGTGTAAGGAATGAAGACTTCTTCGGCGGTTCGACGGGCAAGTTCGGTGGCCGTGTTGCGACGCTCGTGGGAGGCGGTTATGTCGTAGAAGACGACCTCATCGGCCCCTTCGCGGTCATACAGGGCGGCGAGTTCGACCGGGTCCCCGGCATCCCGGAGGTTCTTGAACTGCGTGCCTTTAACGACCCGACCGGCGTTTACGTCGAGGCACGGGATTATACGAACGCAGAGGCCCATGCTAGACGTACGGAACCCCGGCGTTACGGCATTCATCGGCGATGCGCTTGTACAGGGCTTCGGTAGCCGGCAGCAGCACCGACCCCTCGTAGCCGGACCCGACGACTATAGATCCACCACGACCCTTCCAGTGTCGATGGACGGTGTAGGCGGAGAGTGTAGCCTCGACGAGGCTGGAGAGACGGTCCAAGTCCGCGTGCGAGAGTTTGGAGTCTATGTCGAGTTTGGAGATGTCCACGTTTTCGGGGGAGCTGAGATCGGAGGAGAGGTTTCCGGTACGCATGCGAAGACCCGGCGCGTTCCAAAGAACGTCTACCGCGCCTTTCAGCGCCGATGCCCTTTCCTCCTTGTTGCCCTTGCGAAACTTGGGGTCTACCATCTCGCGCAGCTTCTGGGTCAAGTCTCCATTTTGGTTTTCGCCCTCTCTTTCGAGGGAGAGGATCTTGAGCGTAGCTCCGGAGTCCACCTCGACGGCCGTGCTCTGACGCCGCGCCCGGCTGAACGGGTAGTCAGTGTACGATATTCCGTTCTTCTGGAGGGCTGCCAGCAACTCCTCGGGATAAGGTTCATTGTCGAACATCTTGCGGCTCGCAGAGTAGGCTGGGAGGGATAGCTTCGAGAGGATACGTTCGATCCTGCGGCTTCCTCGCTCATTCGGCACCGAGAGTGGTGCGTCTATACCCAGGATCACCCCGCGA
>JBARZO010000128.1:0-12050 GCA_049650165.1 Rubrobacteraceae bacterium | reverse complement strand
ATCCACGGTCATCTCCCGGGCGGAGTAGAGGATGCCCTGCACCTGCGCGACGTTGTAGCGGTGGATGAGATCCTCCGCCGCCGGCCGGTCGAACTCGCTGAGAAGCTGGGCACCCTGACGGTCAGCGTACATGAGGGAATCCGGCTCCTCTAATCTTGTTTCTCTGGTGGCTTGCGAGATCACCTGCTCGCGGGTAGCGGTTTCCAGGAGGCCTGGATCTGAGGCCGGCAACTCCGGCAGCGTTGCGGCGATCTCGAAGAGGCGGGTTCGGATCGTGTAAGGGTCGGCGTCAGTAGGGGATTCCCATTCCGCTTTTTCCTCCAGTAGTTTCGCGAGTGCCCGCACGATCTTGAACCCCCGTCGGGAGTCCAGGCGGGGACCCAACTCTTCTTCAATACCTGCCAGCTTCTTCTCCAGGTGGAATCTTGGTCCGTTTGTGTGTCCGGCGTAGACGGCGCAGAGTTCCTCAGCAACTTGCAGGGTGCGCCCGTCGCCCGGCGAGAGCCGGTGGGGGACTACACTGCCTCGGGAGAGCCGGGCCATCACGTGTTCGCCCCGGAGCACTAGGCGGTTCTCTCTTTACGGCGGCGGGAGGAGGATTCCTCGCCGGTGCCGGTGGTTACAAGCTCGTAGAGGGTGGCTTGCTTGCCGTCTTTGGGGCGTAGGATGCGTCCCAGGCGCTGGACGTATTCGCGGTGCGAGGCGCTTCCGGCGAGGATGATGGCGACGTTGGCGTCCGGTACGTCAACGCCCTCGTTCAGCACGTCGGAGGCGATGACGGCCCGGTAGCGTCCCTCGCGGAAACGGTCCAGAATTTCCTTTCGCTCCCGCGCCGGTGTCTCGTAGGTTATGCCCGGGATCAGGAACCTCTGACTTAGTGCGTACACCTCTTCGACGCTCTTGGTGAAGATTATGCACTTGTCGTCCCAGTGCTGACGGAGCAGATTTTCGAGCGTAATGACTTTTCTCATTGCTCCCGCCTGTATCTCCCGACGCCGCCGGGCAGCCGTGAGTGCCTCGCGCCCTCCCGAGTGGCTCGTTGCAGCCACCAGGATAAACCGCTGCCAATCCTCCGGCGAGCGCATCGAGAGGTGGTGTTTCTGCAGAAAATCTTTGTAAACAGCCTCAGCCTGGGCGTACTCGAATCGCTCCTGGGCCGTCAGTTCTATCGGGATGCGAACCGACTGGTACGGGGCGAGGTATGTTCCGGCCAGATCCTCCGGGGAGCGCCGGTAGCAGATCCCACCGACCAACTCCGGCAGCAGCTCGTGTCCGCCGTCGGGACGCTCTGGTGTGGCGGAGAGACCCAGCGAGTAGGGGGCGAGCAGCATTTTGGGAATGACGGCGTATTTCTCGGCGGGCAGATGATGCACCTCGTCGTAAACTACCAGGGCGAAGAGATCCCCGTAACGCTCGGCGTGGATGTACGCTGAGTCGTAAGTCGTGACCGTCACAGGCGTAATCTCGTGGTATCCGCCGCCCAGCAAACCGATCTGAATGGAGTCCCCAAAAGCGTCCGACAGTACCGAATACCACTGTTTGAGAAGGGCAAGGGTCGGGACGACCACGAGCGTACTACGCTCAGTGCGGGACATGGCCTGCACCGCCACCGCCGTTTTACCGGCCCCGGTCGGCAGCGCCACCACTCCCCGCAATCCAGCCCGACGCCAGGCAACGAGTGCCTCTCCCTGGTAGGGACGCGGCTCCAACGCGATACGGGATTCCAATGAGAGCCTGGCAAAGTTGGCCGCACTATCTGTGTGGGGCGTCTCGGAGGCGCGGAGTTGCAGCACCGTATTGCGATAGTCGCCCGCGGGGGCGCGCCACTGCCGAGTACGCACGTCCCACACGAAAGACCCCGGTAGACTTTCGGAAGAGTCTCCGGTGGCGACGAGGGTGCCGGAGTCGTAGGATAGCTCAATCATACTTCAGAGAGCATACCTGAGCTTCGCCCGACTCTCAGCGGTAAACTGGGCACAGCTTTTTCAGAAAGGGGATTTTGGACGGCGTTCGTGGTAAGTCATTCCGGAGTCAGTACTTGCTCCTGGCGCTTCTGCTTGGGGCATTGGTAGTGTTGTCGGGGGTGATTGTCGGCTGTGCGGAAAATTCGGGGCAGCGAGAGCCGTCCTCGGGAACTACTATAAATGCGGATTCTCAGGAAGGTAGAACGGATAGGGTGGAAAGCACGGTTTCCGAGAAACGAGAGGCCTCCCGGGAGAGCGATAATTCAACGACCGTAGAATCTACAGAAAGAGAAAGCGTCTCTGAGGAGATAGACAGGATGGACTTGCGTGCTTTGGTGGGGCAAATGTTCGTGGTCTCCGTGTCGGGTACGGAGTCCGATTACTACATAGATAAGATGATCCGGGAGCGGAACATCGGGGGTGTGCTGCTCTTCGGTTACA
Organism: Rubrobacteraceae bacterium; assembly: GCA_049650165.1. Lineage (GTDB taxonomy): Bacteria > Actinomycetota > Rubrobacteria > Rubrobacterales > Rubrobacteraceae > SIRX01. The sequence goes on along the minus strand of JBARZO010000128.1, from coordinate 9,645 downwards.
ACATGCAGAACGAAGCCCAGACCCGCGCCTTGGTGGACTCACTGCAGAGCTTGGCGGTGAATACGGAACCTGCGTTGCCGCTGTTCGTCGCCGTCGACCAAGAAGGCGGTGAGATCTCCTCTGCGCCGTGGGTTACGCCGCAACCTGCCGCCGCGGAGGTTGGGGCGCGCGGTGATCCCTCAGAGGCACGACGGATAGCAGAGCAGATAGGGAGCGAGCTTCGCCGGGCGGGAATCAATACGGACTTCGCCCCCGTGGTCGATACCGGCTTTGGGGCGGCGATCGGTACCCGATCCTATGGCGAGGACCCGTCTCTTGTCTCCCAGATGGGCGCCGCATCTGTAGAGGGGTTCGAGGCCGCCGGCGTAGTATCCGCCGCCAAACACTTCCCCAACCACGGCGTTGCAGCCGTTGATTCACACGTAGGGTTTCCTGTAGTAGAGCATGATATGCCTACGATCCTCTCCTACGACCTGCCGCCGTTCCGGGCTGCGGTGCGGGCGGGAGTGCCGATGGTAATGGTGGGACACCTGATCTACCCGGCCATAGCCCCCGAACGTCCCGCCAGCCTCTCACCACGAGCCATACAACTCCTACGCGAAGAATTGAACTTCGACGGCATAGTTGTTTCCGACGACCTGAGCATGGCGGGAGCATCGGGCGGGGAGTCGCCGGCAGAAGCGACCGTGGCCGCCGTGAAAGCCGGCGTGGATCTAGTAATAGTATCCAGCCCCGCCCAAGAACAGGCCGATGCCTACGAGGCCATAGTGTCCGCCGTCGAGGCCGATGAGATACCCCGAGAGCGAATAGAACAGTCGGTTCGGCGCATCGTCGAAGTCAAGAGAAACTACCCTATATACGGTGGTGCATAAACTGAGTAAAATGCGCCAGACCATAGGGGTGGTCTAGAACGAACCAGGGAATGACGCAGGCGTCGCCAGAGGCGGCAATTTAGAGAGGAGAGCAGGATGGCAGAGGTAACGATGGAGAACGTCACGAAGGTCTACGGTGAGGACGTCGTGGCCGTTCGGGATATGAACTTGGACATACCGGACGGAGAGTTTGTAGTCTTCGTTGGTCCTTCAGGCTGTGGCAAATCTACGGCCCTACGCATGATCGCCGGCCTCGAAGACATCTCCGGCGGAAAGGTATTCATCGGGGACGAAGAGGTGAACGACCTGCCGCCGCGCGACCGGGACATCGCGATGGTTTTCCAGAACTACGCCCTGTATCCGCACATGAACGTCCGGGAGAATATGGGCTTCGCGCTAAAGCTAAAGAAGTTCGACAAAGAAGAGATCAACCGTCGCGTCAACGAAGCCGCCCGCGTCCTATCCATAGAGAACTTCCTGGACCGGAAACCAAAAGCTCTCTCCGGCGGCCAGCGCCAGCGGGTAGCCCTCGGACGGGCGATAGTCCGGGAACCAAAAGCATTCCTCATGGACGAGCCATTGTCTAACCTCGATGCCAAGCTGCGGGTGCAGATGCGCACGGAGATCGCCAAGCTCCACAACCGGATCGGTGTCACCACCATCTACGTCACCCACGACCAGACCGAAGCTATGACGATGGCCGACAGGATCGTGGTGCTAAAAGATGGCATCGTACAGCAGGTAGACCATCCCCAGGATATGTACGACAACCCGAAGAACGTCTTCGTAGCAGGCTTCATCGGTTCCCCGGCGATGAACTTCATCCAGGCGAAGCTAGAGAGTGAGAACGGCGGCTACGTTGCGACCTTCGGCAAGACCCGCCTTCCGCTAAGCAAGCAGGCGATCGAGGATGCTAAAGAAAAGGACAACGATCTCGAACAGTACGTCGGCAAAGAAGTGGTGCTGGGCATCCGACCCGAGCACATAGAGGACGCCGAGGTTGCAGAGGACATAGACACTTCCGCGGGCAATGTTATGGAGGTCGAGCCGCAGGTCATAGAGAGCATGGGGTCCGAGAAGTACCTGTACTTCGAGGTCGATGAGGATCAGGCAGCGCATCTGGAGAGTGTCAAAGCAATGACCTACGAAGAAGCAGACGAAGAAGGAGGTTCTCCCGATAGCGGCGGAGAACTCATGGTCGCCCGGATCTCCGCCGAGTCTGGAGCCAAAGAAGGCAAAAAGGTGCAATTGGCTTTGGATTCAGAGCACATACGACTCTTCGATCTCGAAACTGAAGAAGCGATCCTGTAGAGAAGTAATGACGGCCACTGGTGGCTCTCGGAGTGTTCACCACGGCTATCCTTACCTCTATAACTGTAGCGATCACAAACTTCGCTGCCGCACAATTCATCGCGGACTATGCAGTATAGGCTGGCTCTGCTCTGATGGTGACCGTGCCCCTTGCTATACTGGTTCACATCTTCCAGCGTAGGATTGTCTCCGGTCTGACCGCCGGGGCGGTAAAGGGATAGCGAAGCTAGAAGGGCACCCTTCTGAAAAAAGAGAGTTTTTGGGCGAGGGACCTGGAGCCCGGTTTGAACCTGCGATCTACGTTCCTCGCCACCGAGGCAACGGTACGGGACGATAGTCGTGGAACGCCATATCTGTCTGCGAAGTTGGTCGACAGCACCGGCTCGATAGATGCGCGCATGTGGAGCTTGCCGGAGCAACTGCGAGAAGGCCTTGCCGGTCCCGAATACGTTTATGTGGAAGGTAACACCCACGAATACCGAGGAACGCTACAGCTAAAGGTTAACCGGCTCCGCATCCTGAACCGGGACGAGGTCTCTGAGGAAGATTACCTACCCGCCACGGATAAAGATCGCGCAGCATTGGCCGCGGAGCTCATCCAAATCGGGGAGGCGTTTGAGAACGAGAATCTCAGGGATCTGTTCGCCCTGATGGTCTCAGATGAAGGTTTATGGGACGCTTTCTGCTCGGCTCCGGCGGCGAAATCTATGCACCACGCCCGGATCGGAGGATTGCTGGAGCACTCGGTCCAGTGTCTCAGGGTCGCGCGTTCTCTGGCGGAATTCTATCCGGTTGACCGGGACCTGTTGTTCTTCGGGATGATCTTCCACGACGTTGGTAAGGTGGAGGAACTGTCATGGGGTAGTGGCGGGTTCGGTTACACCACGGAAGGGCGACTTCAGGGACATGTAGTTCTGGGTGACAAGCTGGTCTCCGGCTACATATCCCGGATCCCGTACTTTCCCAAAGACCTGGCGCTCCAGATCTCCCACATACTCCTCGCGCATCAGGGGGAGATCGAGTACGGTTCTCCCGCCCAACCCAAAACGCTCGAAGCCTTGTTGGTGCATCTCATAGACAACCTGGACGCCCGTACCGCCATGTACATAGAGACCACGGTCAACGTCAGCCCGGACGGCTGGAGCCACTACGATAACCCTCTGCGACGCGCCCTCTACGTGCCAGAATCTCCGGGTAGTATTAACCAGGATCTCCCGTCCGCCGAAACAGACCGTCCAGACTAAAACCTAGAAGTCGTACTCTTCTTCCTTAACCGAGTTCGCCTCGGTAGATCCCTCACCATTGGCGGTTTCTGCCGGCTCATCCTCTTTCTTGGCGGGTGAGTTTTTGCGCCGCTGCCGGTGCGAAGTTTTATTCTCCTCCTCTTCTTCCCCGGCGGAGGTGAGTTCGTCTTTGAACTCGTCTATGGAGCGACGGGCCTCCCCTACAAAGCGACCGATGTCTCGGGCCATCTGGGGTAGTTTGCTGGGTCCGAAAAGTAGCAGGACCAGCAAAAACACCATCACAAATTCTGAAGGACCGACTCCGAACATGTCTTAAATATACCCCCTCGAACATGGGCTTACAATCAATGTCTACGGCCAGCGTATATACTCAGATCATGAGATTTTATCTGTGGAGCCTGAGTTGATCTCCTGGGGCGGCGTGCGCACGATAGCTGTTACGCTCGCTTCACGGACGGAGCGAGACCCAGCTTCGGAAAGCTTTGACTATCGGGATGCCGTGCGGCGCACGCTCGACCCGCTCTCGGAGTTTACGGGCATCGAGTTGCCGAGGGACGTGACTGATGAGCGACAGCTCCGGGTAGCCGATCGGGAAGAGTGGATCGATTTCAATATAGAGGGCTTCGGCACGCTTATGGAGCCCATCTTGGAACGAGCCTCGGCAGGGGCAAACGACCTGACTTGGGCGGTCGGTGGTGTAACCCTAACGGCGCAGGTCGGCCTGCTGCTGGGTTTTCTCTCGGCCCGCGTGCTGGGCCAGTACGACACCGGCCCACTGCTCGCCCGGAGCAAGTCCGAGGAGCCGGGCAAGGTCTTCTTTCTCGACGGCAACATAGTTTCTGCGGCCGGTAGGATCGGGGTCCCCGTAGACGGATTGCGACTCTGGATCGTGCTGCACGAAATGACCCACGCCCTGCAGTTCGAGGGCTACCCCTGGCTCAGAAACCATCTGGGAGAGCTACTCGAAAGCCTGATACACCCGCTGGCCGACCGACTTGGAATGCGCGAGACCGTTCGCCGACTCACCGAGAACGTACGCTCGGGTGGACGCTCCGTAGAACTGATGATGAACCACCAGCAGCGCGAGAACTTCGACCAGATGCAGGCTACCATGGCCGTTATCGAAGGTTACTCCGACTACGTCATGCACCATGTCGGGAGCGGTCTGGTACCTAACTACGAATACCTCAGCCGCAAGATGTCTACGAGCCGAGCCCACCGGCCTCCCCTGGAGACCGCGATATTCCGCATAACGGGCCTGGATATGAAGCTGGAGCAGTACCGGCTCGGAGAGAAATTCGCCGACGCCGTCGCCCGCCGGCGGGGCATGGAGGGCTTGAACCGCGTGTGGGAAAACCCCGAAAACCTTCCAACCCTTGTGGAGGTCCGTGATCCGGGGCTCTGGCTGGAGAGGATCGACGCGGCCTGAGATGGAAGAGCATGGCGAAGGACGCCGCTCCCTGGGCTACGAATTTTCGGTAGAAGAAGACGCCCGCCAGTCCGCCACGGAGCTAGACCGGCGTTTCACCGGACGAGAGCTCGTCGGGCTCCGCATCTTCCGCGTCCGTTGGAATGGCAACTACCTGGTCGACGCCACCTTCTCAGAAAAGACCACTGATTCGCGCTTGCAAGATGCCCGCGCCCTACTCGGTGAAGTTGGGACCCCCGTACATCCCGACGACCTCAGCGATTACAAAAAGGCCACCGAAGAAGGTGGGGCAGGGCTGCCGGATTGGCTCCGGCGACTTTTCGGCCGTAACCAGTAGCGTCACCCGCCAGGGAGGAGGATCAAGTTCCGCGCCGCTTGCTCTCGCCTCTATCGTCCGAGGAAGCCTTGTCGCTGACTTCTCGGTCGCGAGCCTCTTCTCTTTCGAGTAGATACTTCCGGATTTCTTCTTCTCCGGACCCCAACTCCGCGCCCTCGTCTCTTTCAAGGGGCTCGCCTTCTACCTGAACCTCTTCCTGGTCACTTGACGACTCTTCGCGCTGTTCTGAATTTTTTGTCCCAGGTTCTTTTTGAACCTCTGTTTCTGCTGAAGCCTCATCTTCTGTGGCGTGCTGGTCTTCTTCGGCGGCTGTTTCCTCGTCTCTTTCTTCCGTACGGTGCTCCGTAGGATCTTCGTCGGGGAAGATTATTTCTTTTACGGTTACGTTCAGTTCCGTAACTCGAAGGCCGACCAGGTTTTGGACCCGTTCCCGGATCAGAGATCGCAGCATTTCTGTTGTTTGGATCAGGTCAACCCCGTAAGCTAGAGCCAGATCCAGGTCAACCGCCGCCTCGGTCTCGCCAACCTCAACGGAGACTCCTTGGGTTTCGTCCCGGGTGTCGCTGCCGCCACCCACGAAGACACCTTCGACCTCCTGGCAAGCGAGTCCGACAACACGGGAGACGACTTTCTTAGACACCCGGGTGTTGCCCCGTTCCGTTAGCAGCGGACTTTCGTACGGCTCCGGCATGACGTCTCCTGTCTCTCGCCCTCCACAACTCTATTTGCCGAAATGGAGGCTGCTCCAAACTTCTGGGAGCTACTTGTTCTCCAACCCGTTCCAAGTTGCTATTGACCAGTATATGCGTGACAAAGTTTCCTGCCGGTTGCGGGCGACCCACAAAAAGATGCGGGCCGTGACCCTGATGGTCGCGACCCGCATTTGACGTATTGCTTTCCGGTGGAGTGTTGCTTAGCCGCCCGTAACGTTCGAGATCACCTGTTGCGGGTCCGAGTACTGGCCGGGATCCAGGTTGTTCTTTAGCTGGTCGATAATGCCGCTATCCGCGTTGTTGTTCTGCGCCTCGCTAACTATCTGGTCCTTGTTCGCGGGCCAGTTCAGGTTCTGTAGATACTGTTGTAGATCTTGCGGGTTGAAGTTACCCAAATCCATTTTCGTTCTCCTTTTTATCGCTTATTTACGAAATGCGTGGATAAGAGGATAGTCTGCACCTTCCCCCTATCCATCTCTACTGAACTATCGGTCGCGCCGCTTGCTCGTGTCGTCGACGTCGATTTCTTCTTTTCGGACGTCTTCCTCGATGACTTCCTCTTCCTCGACCGTGTCTTTCTTGATGCGCAACTCTTCCTTAACGACGGCCTTCTTCTCGATCACTACTTCTTCTTCGACCACCGGCACGCTTATCTCATCGTCACCGATCTCAGCGTCAGCAGACTCTTCGTCAACCGGTACGCGCTCCACGCTGACCTCTTCGCGCTTCTTCGGTACCGTGACCTGCTCTTTGTCGGTGCGTACCCGCTTCCGAACGTTGACGCCCCCGGCTTCCCGCTCCCGGGTACCGGCGCGCAACTCTTCCTCCGTGCGCTGAACCCGAAGCTCGTCGTCATCGGTCCCTGTACTTTCGGAAGTCTCGGATCGCCCGGAAGTTTCGGATACGACGTCATCATCGTCATCCGAATAATAAGCACCGTAACCGCTGCGGTCGCTTTCACCGTCGTGGCCTTCGAGACCGTAATGGCTGCGAACCCGCCGCTCGAAGTCCGGGCTGATCGCCTCGTCGTCGTTGAAGTCCGGACCGTCCTGAACGTGACTTTTCTCAGCAGAAACCGTAATGGTCTGCTCGCTCTCGTCTACCCGGCAGGCGTCCATCGGTACGAGCGTGGAGTTCATGCCCAAGAGGCCCATCTTGACCCCGATGTACTCCGCCTCGTTGTCCTCGTCGACAAAGAGATCGTCTACTTTGCCGATCTTCTCGCCATCGCGGTCGTTTACCTGGTAGCCATCGTACATGTCTTCCACTTCTCTGAAGCGGTCGTCGGTCTTATCAGCCATATTCTTTCCTTTCTTAGAAGCCAGTACTTACTGCGTCCCCATTCCTGTACCCGAGCTTGCAAACTGCAAACTGTAGTCGCTGAGTTTCAGGTGTCGCACAGCACCAAGTGTTCTGCGACACTAACTTGACGGGGCCGACAAACTCCTGTGCGACAGCTAGGCGCTATGTGAGCCTACGCGCTTACGTCAATTTGTTGGTGAATCGAACCGGGGTTTTTGCGACTGACGTTCGACTGTATCCAGCAAGTCTTCTACAGCTTCTGCAATGGGTTGTAGTTGGTACATTTCGCCGTGGAAGAGGATAGCTTCGTGCTCTGTATCGAAGCCCCGGAAGCGGTCTCCCGGCTTGGTGTCGGCCAGTACATCCAGGGGCTCGGTGTAGGAATCGAAGAATCGTTTGCTCTCTGAGGTTTTGTGCCAGTTTTCCAGGCGCTCCTCGAACTGTTCGAAGTATTCGACGAACGCCCGCGACCGGAGAGGAGAGTCCGCCAGAACGCCGAGGCTCTCGCGAAGCTCGCGACCGCGTTCGGAGTCACTGTCTTCGGGAGGCCAGAGGAGCCGTGAGATCCTACCGAGGGCCGTTAGGAGGTTCTGGATCGAGAACCAGAAGCGCAGCCCGGTATCTTCGCCGTGGGAACTATTCAGGTCTTCGAATGCCAGGATAGCGAACCGACACTGACGATCTACCTCTCTCTGGAGCTGGCGTAACAAAGATCTTTCCATCTTCTAGCTCCGATCTTCGCGATCAGGAACGTCACGATCGCTCGGGACTTGTTGTGTCTCGTCATCCATGTTGACTATCTGGGCGGCGCCGGTCAGGATGTCGAGGTTGCTTACGTGTATCCGGCGGCGTTTTAGTTCTACGGCCCCGATGTCTTGGAGGCGTGCGAAAGCCCGGGTTACGGCCTCGCGGTTCGCACCGATCATGGTGCCCAATTGTTGGTGGGTGTAATGCGCGGGTATTTTGTAGTCTTCGCCGGTCTTGATGCCTTCGACCTCGATAAGTTGCAGTATAAGACCTGCGAGCCGCGCGGGAACCTCTTTTAGCCCCATGGCTTCCATGCGAGCCTCGTAGCCCATCAGGCGTTCGCCCAACAGGTACGTGAGCTGCAAGCCGACTTGCGGTTTACGGAGGATTAGGCGTTCCAGGTCGGTGCGACACATGGCGGAGACGGTGGAAGGTTCTAAGGCCTGGGCGTATGAGTTTCGCAGGCGCTGGGCCGTGAGCGACATCTCTCCAAAGACCGTACCGCTATCGAAAACCGCGAGGGTGAACTCCCGCTCTTCGGGGGTTTTTCTGTAGATTCGCACCCGGCCTTTTTGAAGTATGAAAAGCGTTTCTCCGAGGTCCATCGGGGTAAAGAAAATTTCCCCGGGTTGCACGTGGGTTTCGAGGTTCTTCCACTCGATCTCTTCTATCTCATCGCTGGAGAGCGGCTCGAAGATGTCCACCATGGAAAGAAGCTTGAGGCTCTCGTCTAGCGTTCCTCTGCTTGTTCTCCTGAGCTTGACCACACGCGCCTCCGATAAGACCCGAATTTCGGGTGGCTACTTACCGCTTCAACACCATTTGTACCCCTGGCCGCCGGGTGGAATGCCCACCGGAACGCTTGCAGGAGCAAAAAATCTTTTCTGGCTCAGCGGTGCTTAGCCTCTACGTTACGCTGACGCCGCGAGTCGGCTGCTAACCTCTAGCGGTCGCGGTAGTTTGTTTCGTCTTCTATCTCGACCTCTTCTTTTCGAACGTCTGCCTCGACGATCTCCTCTTCTTCGACCACTCTTTTCTTGATCCGGAGTTCTTCTTTTACAACCGGTCGCTTCTCCACGACCACTTCCTCCTCGACTACGGGGACCCGGATCTCTTCCTCGCCCGACTCGTTGCGGGTGACCCTTTGATCAGTTTGTCCGGCGGGAGTCTCTTCGGACACTGGGACGCGCTCGACGGTAACCTCTTCGCGCCGCTTCGGGACGCGCACCTGTTCTCGGTCCGTCCTGACGCGCTTGCGGACGTTGACCGCTCCGGCCTCGCGCTCCCGGGTGCCGGCCCGGAGCTCTTCTTCTTTGCGCTGTATCCTCATTTCGTCGTCTGCGGTAGTCTCCGGCGGTACGGGCTCTTCACGCCCTATCGAGCGGGATGTCCTCGGTTCTTCAGAGGGGGGACGTTGCTCCATGCGGGGCTGGGACATTTCTAGCGGATCGTCGGTCTGGCCTCTCTCACCGTAGTTCAAATCTACTTCCGGGTCTTGCCGGGAGTCATAGCTACCGCGTGAGGTGTCGCCTACGTTGGAGGTCAGGCCGTAGTATTGGCGGATCTGCGCTTCGTGCTCCGGTGAGATGGTTTCATCGTCGTCGAAGCTGGGCGCGTCTTTCACGGCGTCTTTTGAAGCCGCAACCTCGAGAAGCTCTCGCCGGTCGTTGATACGTACTATGTCCATAGG
>JBARZO010000127.1:0-3127 GCA_049650165.1 Rubrobacteraceae bacterium | reverse complement strand
GGTTGCCGGCCGGGTCGTTGGCCGGATCGTCGGCCAGCGGCCGCCACCAATTCTGGATGGCCTCTTTGTCGCCGCTAAGTCCGAAGACCTGGCCGTCGGGGTCCAGGTCGCCCCAGCGGTTAAAGGGGATCTCGACGTTAAAGGCCGACACGCTGTAGGAACGGTTGTAAGAGTCAGCGGAGCAGGACTGATCCGCCTGCGCTACAGCGGGCTTGGAGAAGTCCTGACCGAAGAGGCTCGGTCCCGCCACGACGGCGATCGCCGCCGCAAGTCCGGCGGCGAAGACGAAGGCGCGGGGCCTCCAGAAGTTTATGACTTTCGGCGTCTCCCACGGCAGCCCGCGCACGAAAGCGAGACCGAGCAAGAGGAGAAAGCCGGCGCCGAGCGCCGCGCCCGCGTCGCCGAGGGCCGAAACGATGAAAGTTCCCGTCCCGATCTTCGGTATGACGAAACCGTTGGCCGGAACGCTCGCCCCGGCGTAAGCGACCGCGACGACGAGCGCCCAGGTAACGCTAATGGAGAAGCTGTCTTCAAAACCAGAATAAGAGACGATCCGGCGCGACACGTAAGTAGCGATCCAAAGGATGAGAGCAGAAAGCGGTATCAAAAGAGAAGAGTTAAAAGCCCAGTGCAAAATGGGATTGAGGCCGTGCGCCCCATGCGCCCCAATGTGAAGGGTGTGAAGCAAGAGCCCGACGCCGAACGACAAGACGGCGCCTATCGCAACGTAGGGCCTGGCGGCGGCGTAGCCCCGCGCCCGCGCCAGAAGCGTAAGAACGAGCAAAACCTCGGCCCCGGTGGCCGAGAATCCGAGCACGTTGGCCGAGTGAACCGTGCCGGCGTGCGGCCCGAACGGCATGCCCGCTGTATAGCCGGCTATAAAAAGAGAGATGATTGCCAAGTTGCCCGCGATCCCGGCGTAGAAAAGGCGTTTGCCAGGCCAGCGCAAGAGAAAAATACCGTAGAGGCCTTGGGCGAAGGCGGCTGCGGCGAAGAAAATACCGTAGCCCCACCACTCGATAAAGTGTGCGGGCGTCGCCCACAGGTGGATCATGGCCGCCGTCAAGGACAGGGCAGCTGCGAAGTAGATAGCGTACTTCAGGGTAAAATCGTTAATACTCTGGGCTATATTCTTCTCGGAAATCCCCTGCGATGCGATCACTTGGCTCCTCCAGCACTCTTCTCTCAAAAGATCTCTACAAAAGAAATAATGGACTCTCGGACCTCCCGCGCCATCGCAAATATGGGCGATCTTTATCTAGCTCAGTTGGGCTAGAAGCATTAGAAAATGCCGAGAAAAGGATTAGACGAGAGCCAATTTCGCTAATCTACAGCGCTCCTGTACGACCCAGAGGCCAGAGGCGCAACGACACTTTGCCGAGTACGTCTTCGTCTGGCACGGCGCCGAATGAGCGTGAGTCGAGGGAGTTGGCCCGGTTGTCGCCCATAACGAGCATGTGGTCCTCCGGCACCCTCTCCGGCCCGAAGAAAGTAGAGTCGGCGGTTTGGTAATCCACGTAGAACTCTTCGCGGCGCTCGCCGTTCACGAACAGCACCCCGTCCCAGACGGCGACCTTGTCTCCCGGCAACCCGACGACCCGCTTTATGGCGAGCGGACCTTCGTTCACGGGCTCTTCGAAGAGGACCAGGTCTCCCCGCTCGGGCTCCGTGAACCGGTAGACGAACTTGTTGACCAACACCCGGTCCCCCGCCTCCAGCGTCGGTGCCATGCTCTCCGAAGGGATGCGAAAGACTTCGGCTACGAACGGCCTCACGACGCCGAACATGAAGATCAGCGAAAGCGTCAGTATGAGCAGCAAATCGAGAACACGTCCGGTTTTGCCTTCGGAGTCGGGCGACTTACGATCTGCTTCGGCGGTGAGATTTTCAGGTGGACGGCGCGCCTCCGTCCCGAGAAGTTTATTCAATAGATAAACCCCATAAACTTCAACAACCAGGCGGCGGCGCCCACCAGGAACAGGGCATTTATCATTCTCCTGCGCGCCAAGTCTCCGAGCAACGCGGCTAGAACGATCACGATACCCACCTGGGCCACCATCGAGGCCATGTCCAGCAAGCCGGGGTCTTCTATCATCCCGGCTTCGGGACCGACAGGTACGCCCGAGGTTCGAGTCACGACGTACATGGCGATGATAGCCAGGTTGCCGATAATGCCGGCCACACAAACTGGCGTGTTCGGCCAACGCAGCACCGCGATAGCGAGACATCCCTGGGCGAGCGCGGTGGCGACGAAAAAAGCGCCATAGCCCCACCAGGAAGAGTTGAAATGTTCCGGCGTCGCCCAGAGATGGATCAGGGCGGCTACCAGGGAGAGCAAAGCCGCCGCATAGACAGCCCACTCCACATCCCGCTCTTTGGCACCAGCCTCATACTCCTGTGATCGGTCCGGCGAGATCTCCGCCGCACCCATCATGGTTTTTCTTACGTTCAGGCTCACTACCCACTGCTCCTTGCGTGACGGAAGACCTTCCCGGCGAGTCTATTTCGCTCCACTACCGGATCACCCGGAATTTCCAGCTCCTGGTCGTGCTGCGCCTCTGGGGGTCTGTGGCGATGATCTTCACCGAGTGCCGGCCAAACTTGAGCCGCCGACTCGTGTAAGTGAGCTGGCCCGTGGTCGGGTTGTAGCGGAACCTCGTCACCCGGCGTCCGTCAACGAAGAGCTTCACGTTGCCCTTGGCGAGCTTCGTTTGGCCGTCCTTGACCCTCGCGACGATGGTCGGGGTGCGGTCGCGAGTCTTGGAATTAGGTCTGGGTCGCAAGATGGCGATCGTGGGGGCCGTGTTGAAGAGGGGGCCGGCCTGTGAGATCGGCTTGGCGGGGTCCGATGTTATCGGATCGTCGCCGCCCGTACCAACCTCGAACTGGTGCATCATGTCGTGGTCTTCGTGAACGAGGTTGTGGCAGTGGACCATGTAACGTCCCTTATGCGGGCCGAACTTCATGAGTACCCGGACCTTCTCGTTCTCACCGACGTATGCAACATCTTTCGGGCCAAGTTCGTAGGGTTCCGGCGGTTGGCCGTTGCGGTCGAGGATCTTGAAGTCTATGAGGTGGATATGGACCGGGTGGAACCAGCCGCCCGACCTGTTCTCCAGTTCCCAGA
>JBARZO010000126.1:0-3314 GCA_049650165.1 Rubrobacteraceae bacterium | reverse complement strand
GTCTGGAGGTCGCCGTTCTTCTGGGCTACTTCGCGGCCGGTCTCGAAAGTCCGGCGGGCCTCGGCGTTCTCGTTCAGTTCGTATTGGGATCGGCCCAGCATCCGGTATGCGACCGAGTAGTCCGGCTTGTTCTCTACGGCGCGGGCGAGGTGATCCCGGGCCTCCGGGTAATTTTCTTCTTTGAAAAGCTCGATACCCAGGGAGCAGAGGACCATCGGGTTTTCCGGGTCTTTCAGCAAGAGTTTCCGAAACATATCGGCGCGTGTGGTCTCCATAGTCTTCGTTTTAGCACGAAAACCGCTAGCCTGATAACATCGCCGCCCAGATCATGGACCCAAAACTACTGTTGGATGACCTGTCGCACTCCCCGGACATCTCCTCATTCCGTGAATTGGTGTTGCCACTCTCGGATTACGACAGCAAACGGGGCAGCGGCCTCATACGGACGCTCTCGGTGTACTTCGATACCGGGACCAACGCGAGCGAGACGGCGGATCGCCTTTTTCTACATCGCAACAGCCTCCTCTACCGGCTGGAGCGCATACAAGAGTTGACTGGTCTAGACTTAAAGGAGCCCGACTCGCGGCTAGCGCTGCAGCTCGGATTGTTGGCGATCAGCGAAGGAGAAAACAATGAAGCTCAGTACCCGTAACCGGCTCCCAGGGACCATAACGGAGATCGTTAAAGATGAGGTCGTTGCCAAAGTAACGCTCCAGGTCGGAGACAACCACATCGTCTCCCTTATAACCCGCGAGAGCTGCGACGAGCTCGGCCTCGAAGAAGGTCAACAGGCTACGGCGCTCGTGAAAGCCACCGATGTCATGATCCTGACGGACGAAGGTCTGGCGTAACTCGATTTCTAGCCCAGGCGCTAGCCTCGGCTCCGCTCCTGCGCCTTCTTCGTCAGCAAGCGGGCGGTCAGGATCACTACGAACGAGAAGCCCAGCACCAATACGGAGAGGGCGACCGCAGAATCCAGATCTCCCTCGAATGCGGAGTAGATCGCCAACGGCATCGTCTGCGTTACGCCCTGCAGGTTTCCCGCCAGGATGATCGTGGCACCAAACTCCCCCAGCGCCCGGGCCCAAGCCGTAACGGCTCCGGCGACGAGCGCCGGAAACGCCAGTGGCACGGTGATGCTGGTGAAGACTTTGTCGCGCCGGGCGCCGTCCACCAGGGCCGCCTCCTCGACCTCGCGGTCCACCTGCCCGAACCCCACGGACGCTTGCCTCACGTAAAAATGCGAAGCAACAAAAAGTTGGGCCACGACCACAGCCGCGGTGGTAAGGCTGATCTGTATCCCGAAGGCCTCCAGGTGCTCCCCAAGGAGCCCCATCTTTCCGAATGCGAGCAGCAATGCTATACCCGCTGCGCTTGGTGGCAGTACCGCCGGTATGTCTATTAGCGTATCCAAAAGCCGCTTGCCACGAAACTCCGCCCTCGACAATAAGTAGGCGGCCGGAGTCCCGACTGCGAGCAATATAGTCATCGTGATCGCCGTGGTGCGAGCACTCAGCAGTAGTGCCTCCAGGGCAACCGGCGAGGTCATGGCCCGCCAGGAGCCTTTGTCTATAGTCCAAATTAATAAGCTCAGTATCGGTAGGCTTATAAATCCCGTGAGCAGCGCCAGGGCGCCAATACCCACCCCGGAGAATGCGTTCTCTGCGTGGAGCAGCTTACGCGGCGTCTTTTTCTCTACCTTGCCCGTTTGAATCCCCACTTTTCCATTGTGCGTTGGCCATCTTTGCTCAGAACCAACTTCCTCCACTCTCGCGCCAGGCGCGGGTTCGGCGCATCTTCCGTCACAGCTATTGGATAGGTGGCGACCACATTGATTTTCTCAGGGATTTCGACCACCTCTACCCTGTCTCGTATGCTCGGCGTCACGTCGCTGGCGTACACGAACGTCGCATCGGCCTCTCCGAGGGCCACCCTGTTGGCCGCCGCTCGCACGTCGGACTCGCGAGAGACCACGTTCTCCATAATCCGAGCTTCGAAGCTCCCACCATAGTGTGCGTTGGATCTCTCCAGGATCTCTTCTGTGTATGCGGCTATAGGAACATCGTCTTGGGCTAGCACTAGATCCAGATCCGGCTTCGTAAGGTCCTGCAGAGTCCCCACTCCGACAGGATTTTCCGCCGCAACGATCACCACCGGCGAGTTCCTCGCGAACACCCGGGACTCTTGGACCTGCCCGGCCTTCAAAGCGTCCTCCATCTTGGCCTCATCCGCCGAAGCGAAGACGTCCGCTGAAGTTCCTTGCTGGAGCTGGACCAACAACATAGAGCTTCCGGCGAAATTGAACCGAACTTTCACGCCGGGATTCTGCCGCTCGAAATCTCCACCCAAATCTTCGAAAACATCCTTCAGTGAAGAGGCAGCGAAGATCGTCAGTTCAGGCTTGCTGTCAGCCTGTGCACCGCACCCTGCGAATATAAGCGCAACGGGCAACAGACAGATAAGCAAAAGAGTGCGTCCCTTTGAGTTCCTTTCCACATCCCAATGCTAGTTGGTCCTCAGCCTGGCTTCTTCGGGCACATTGTACGAATTCGGGGACTTCCAGAAACTTTCTCTAAACGTAGGGACCTACGCGATTGTCTTTCGCCAGCCGCCGGTAACCCTCTGCAACGCCCAGGACTTTCTTGACGTACCAGTCGGCGTGGTTGTAGGAGTAGAGCGCGGCATACCAGTCTTTTGGAGCACCGCCGGTCTTGAGGTACTTGGCGGCGGCCGGGATCGCATCCCTGGGGTCCATGACGTTCGCCACCCCGTCGCCGTTGCCGTCTACCCCGGAGGATTCCCAGGTCGAGGGCATAAACTGCATCGGCCCCATCGCGCCGGCGCTGGACGGCCCCATGTTCTCCCCGTGGTTGGTCTCTACCTTACCCACCGCCGCCAGAATGTGCCAGTCCTTGCCGAAGCCGTACTTTTTCGCTGACTGCTGGTATAGCTTCCTATACTGCTTTTTGGAGATGGCCTTCACCGGGCGGGCCACAATATCATTTCGTGATATCTGCAATTCTCTGCTACGCTGCGCCGCCGATCCCCCGGTAGCGGGCCTCGTGCTAAGGATTCGCTGACGCTCCGCCTTCCGCAACTTCTGTATGCGCGCACCCGTCTGGGCCTTATCCTCGCGCACCTGAGACACAGAAGTATCAAGCTCCACCTCTTTTTGGCGCAGCTTCTTTGTTTGCGCCCGCTTCTCTTTCAGAGCTTCTTCATAGTCGTCCTGCTTCTGGGATACCTGCCGCACAGTGTTTTGCAGCTTCTGTCGGGTGTTGCGGTAGTCTTCTATACCCTGCCGGCTTCTCACC
>JBARZO010000125.1:0-6909 GCA_049650165.1 Rubrobacteraceae bacterium | reverse complement strand
AGGTTTGAGGCCCAAAAGAAAAAGCCCCGCAAAACGGGGCTTCTGAGGAGCTGCCGGACCAGGATTCGAACCTGGACTAAGTGATTCAGAGTCACTCGTTCTGAAATCAAGGTTCCAAGGAAATCAGCTTCATTTCCGAGTACATATTTTGACCACTTATTTGACCACTTATCCATCGGAGTTCAGACGGTCTCAGGCGGGTCTGCCCCGTTGTGGGAAGTGCCAAAAGCGGCATTTCTAGGGGTTTTATGGGTACTAGATGGGAACCAAATTCACCTACATGAGTTGACTACGAATCAGGAGGTCGCAGGTTCGAGTCCTGCCGAGCGCGCTCATACCAGTCTCACAGTTTGAAGGAAAACACCAACAACCGGACACGAGTACCGGACAGGCGCTAGTAGAATACTTGTCGTTCCTTGAATTTTATAGGAGTTGCTAATGCCTTATGTTGGACGACAACTACTTTTTCGCGGTGAGACGCAAGGCTTTGCAGGTTACGGGATCTACATAGTACCGTCGTGATGCGGGTTGGGCGAATATCGAGCGTCCAGAAGATCGGCGTTGATGGGTGGCGTGTTCTTGAACCGCCGGATTTTCCGTTCTTCGACTACGAGTTCCTGCTAGGACTCGAAAACTCCGGCAGCATCGGCCCGGAGAATGGCTGGTCGCCGGCCTACCTCGTCTGTGAGGAAGAAGGACACTTACTCGGTGCGCTCTGCCTCTACGCCAAAACGGATAGCTATGGCGAGTATATCTTCGACTGGGAGTGGGCCAACGCCTACCACGAACACGGGCTCTCCTACTACCCGAAGTTGACCGCCGCCGTTCCTTTTACGCCCGCCACGGGTCCGAAGTTGCTTTTGAACCGGAACCTCGACGACGCGCAGCGTAGTGAGGTGAAGAAGATGTTGCTAGATGCGGTGCGGGAGATGGGAGAGACTCTCAAAGTTAGCTCTTCTCACGCCCTGTTTTTACCTAACGATGAGCTAGAGGATTTCGAAGAGTGTGGATTTGAGACTCGGCATTCGCTCCAATTCCACTGGCGCAACCGGGAATACGGAGAATTCTCGGATTACCTGGGGGCGATGGAGAGCAAGCGGCGGCGTCAAGTCTCACGGGAGCGGCGGCAATTGGGGGGAGAAGGAGTCGAGGTCGAGCGTCTCACGGGCGGCAAACTCTCCCCCGAACATGCGGCCATTATGTACCACTTCTACGTCAGCACCCTGGACCGAAAATGGGGTATGCCGTACCTCACGGAGGCGTTCTTCAGCGAAGTTTTTCAGACGATGAGGGACCGCATCCTGCTCGTGCTCGCCCGTGACAGCTTGACGCGGCGCCCGATCGCGGGCGCGCTCAATTTCTTTAAGGGTCGGACGCTTTTCGGTCGCTACTGGGGAGCCTCCGAAGCCCGACGCAACCTTCATTTCGAACTCTGCTACTACCAGGCAATAGAGTTCGCCATCGAACGCGGACTCACGCTCTTCGAAGCCGGGGCGCAAGGGGAACACAAGCTCGCCCGGGGGTTTCTACCCACGATCACCTACAGCGCCCACGACATCCGCCACCCGGCGTTCCGACACGCCATCGGCCAATACATCGAAGAAGAGAAGAAATATCTCGCCGGGACCGTGGAGATGTACAAGCGGCACAACCCGTACAAGAGCTAAGATAATCGGCTAGTAGCGTCGGCCTCGCTGGCGGTTGATATCGAAGCGGGCCGAGTCGGAGACGGCCATTACGGCCATTACGCCGCACTGGACCGGGTCGCTTACAACGAGGTCTACGGCGTCCGGGACGCTGCCCGGCATGTTTAATGAGAGCACGACGATTCCCTTTTCACGGATCTCTCGGACGGCCCGGGCGACGTCGCCGCCCATCATGGCCCCGGCGAGGACCAGGGCGACGGCTCGCGGGAGCCGGGCTACGGCCCGGGCGGCCCGGGCCAGGTTCTCTTCCCCTACCAGCGGAATCGTGTCTATGGAGATCCGCTCGCCCCGGATGTTGTGCCGGTCGGCCTCGGCGACGGCCCCGATCACTACCTGCCCAACCTGGGCGCCGCCGCCAACCACGATAATTCGCTTGCCGTACACGTTGGCGAAGGACGGCGCCTCCTCGACGGTACGAACGATCGGCAGCGCTTGGAGGTCCCGGATCAGGGACAAAGAAGCTTCCCCGGTAACGTTTTCGAGCTCGAAGTAGACCGTCGAGGTGTCATCGCGACGCTCTGCGATGTCTACGTAGGTGATGTTTGCCCGGTGCTCGAAGATTACGCTCGTGAGCGCGTTGAGCGAGCCGGGCGCATCCGTGGACCGGACCATCAGGGCACGAAGGGGTTCTTCCCCCACGAGCTTTTCACTCACCGTCGATCCTTACTCCCGTCCCGACCCGGACGATCTCCTCAAGAACCGTCTCTCCTTCGGCATCCTCTTTCCTATCCTGATGGATCTCTTGCAGGCTGGAGTCGGGGATCAAACCTAGTTCCGCGGCGTGTTCGGCGGCTTCGACCGTATCGTCCACGAGGAGCATCGTCGTGTTGAGTGATTTCATCTCGTCGGCGATCTCACATACCGTCTGGCTCCGGCGCTTGTTCTGCACGTCCCGGATGTAGATGGCCCGGACACGACCCGGTCGCTCGCGCGATATCTGGCCGTAAGTCTCGGCGTCTTCCTGGCCGGAGTCACCGATCAGAACAAACGATAAATCCGGATAATCGTCCATAATTCCCCGGATGACCTGGAGCTTGTGCTCCCGATGGTTCATCCCCCGCAGGACGTCCTTCAGGCCGCCCCAATCCTTTAGGAAGATAGGACCCGACGGAATGTTCTGCAGGTTCAGGAAGTCTTCCAGCAGATCATAGAGGTTCCACGGGCCGCTGGAGACGTAGAAGACCGGGTTTCCGGACTCGCCGCTCCGGCCACCGTGCAGCGCCCGGTAGAAAGCGGCCACCCCCTCGAACGGCAGCCGGGTGTAGGCGTTCGAAAACAGTGTCAGACGCAGCATTCGCAGGAGGTTTGTAGCCTCGGTGCGGACGATGGTGTCGTCTATGTCGCTGATAATGGCGAACTCGGCGCTCTGCGGCGGCACCAAAACATGTCCCGTAGCCAGGGATTGCTTCTGACCCTCGGCTTTCGGCCACACGAGTTCCAGTTCCACCGGATGCCAGACCTGGCCGTTTGGCAGAGACTCTGGAGGTTCGAGCGAAACGTCTACGAAACCCTCGTCGTCAGCGATAAAGATTCGTTCCCGGTCTCCGAAGCGGGTCCGAACGCGGGCGCCGGGCACTTCGGCTGAGAGAAACCGGCGCAACATGGACCGGAAATTCCGCCAGGCCGGGTCGTCCGCGGCGGGCAGCCGGATCTCTTTTTCTTCCAAAACCCGGCTCTTGAGGCGGAGCCGGGTTCCCGAGCCGTGGCCACTGTACGGCACTATGCCGACCGTCCCCAGCCACCCGCGCCGCAGCTTGAGGTGGAGCCTGAAACGGTCAACGCGGGGTCCTGACCACTCCATTAGCGCCAGGAGCTTCTTCCGCCAGTCGTACATCGGTCCCCTTTCGGGATGCAGTCTACTTATCTATACCCGAAAACTGTACCGCATGAGCCCGGTTCCCGATACACCCCGGGTAGTTCAAGCCTAGGCGGGTATAATCTCGGCATTATCCTTACTCGCGGAGGTCGCACTTGAAGAACTCGGTTGTCCTGGACCGTATTTCAGAATTATTAGCTTTTACCCCGGCTTTCGACCGGCTGCCGGAGGAGATCCGGGAGCAACTTCTGGGTGAAATATCTCTGCGCTACTACGGGCCCGATGAGGTGATCCTGGAGCAAGGCGCAACCACCCACGACTATCTCCACATCATCGAGTCCGGTTCCGTCCGGCTGACGGAGAAAGAATCCGGGCGGCTGGTGGACGAGTACGGCGAGAAAGACCTCTTCGGCAATTACGGGATCCTGAACGGCGGTCGGCTCCCCTACGAGGCCCGCGCCACAGAGCCAACGGTATGTTTGCTGCTCGGGACGAGGGATTTCCGGGAACTCTACGAGAACCACCGGGACTTCGCCGCCTTCTTCGACAAGGATCTGAAAGGGCAAGACTCCGACGGAGGCTACAGGCCGGACGCTTCGGGCTCGCGGTTGCTCTTCGGGACCACGCTCGGCGAGTTGGTTGGCCGGGGTCCCGTAGTATGTTCGCCTAAGGCATCGGCCCGCGAGGTCGCCCAGGCCATGCGCGACGAAAACGCCGACTCCGTGGTCGTTACCGAAGACGACGAGGTGTTGGGCATCCTCACGGACATAGACCTCCGGAACAAGATCGTGGCGGACGGCGTACCGCATGAAACCCTCGTCGAAGATCTTATGCACCGAAACGCCCTGAGGCTGGATGCCGATGAGCCGGTCTTCCAGGCCTTGATGGACATGATGCAACAACAAACGTACCACGTCGTGGTTTCGGAACGGAACTCCCCGAAGCCGAAGCTGCTCGGCGTGATCTCGGATAAAGACATCTCGCGGGCCCAGGGCAGCAGCCCGGCCTTTATGACCGAGCGCGTCGAGCAGACAAACTCCCCCGAGAACCTCTACGGCATCCGGGGCGAGATCGACAAACTCCTCCTCCGGCTCGAACGTCAGGGTGTAAAACCGAAAGATCTCGTCACCATAAACACCGAGTTAAACGACCACCTGATGAAGCGCCTCATCGGGCTGGTCGAGCAAGACCTGCAGGAGACCCGGTCCGAAATGCGCGTGGACCTGCCGTGGGCCTGGCTCTCTCTGGGCAGCGAAGGCCGCGGAGAGATGAGCCTCCTGACCGACCAGGATAACGCCCTCATCTACGCCGACCCGGCAAACGAAGACGAAGCGGAGAAGGCGGAAGAATGGTTCCGGACGCTGGCCGAGCAGGTCAACGAAGTTTTGGCGAAGGCCGGGTTCGAACTCTGCGAGGGCGACATCATGGCCCGCAACCCGAAGCTGCGACTGCCTGTAAGCGAGTGGAAAGAGTATTTCCAGGGTCTCATCTCCAAGCCCGACGCAGACGTGCTGGTTTGGGCCTCGGTCCTTTTCGACCTGCGCGGCCTCTACGGGGATATGTCGCTGGTCGAAGAACTCGAAAACAGCATCCTGGAGTCGCTGAACGACAGTCGCGGCTTCCTGCCCTTCATGGTCCAGAATGCTCTGGGGAGCCGTCCGCCGCTCTCTTTTTTCCGCCGCTTCGTATTGGAGCGTTCGGGAGAGTATCGTCACACCTTTAACGTCAAGCGGCGGGGCGTCAAGCCGATCACCGACGCCGCTCGGGTGCTCGCCATCCAGCTCGGGTATCTGGACTCTGTGAATACAGAGGACCGGCTCCGGCACATATCCCGGCAGATCCCCGGTCTCAAGTCCACCGCCGAAGACGCGCTGGATGCGTACAACTACCTGATCGAGCTGCGGTTCATGCACCATTTGCGGACGATAGAGCGGGGAGAGAAGTTGAACAACCAGATCAACCCGTCAGACTTAAACAATACCCAGCAGAACATGCTCAAAGTAGTTTTCTCAACGGTACAGGACGTGCAAGACGCGCTGGCCCGCCAGTTCGGGATGAACAGCAGGATGTAGCGAAAAAGTATTCTCACCTGCAAACTGCACAGAGGTTACAATCTCCGTAAGAGAAGAGTCAGGCTAAATTTTCAGGGGCCTGTGGTTATGTCGAAAAAAGACAACCTTTTGCGGGAAATAGATATTGTGGATAGGCAGATCTCCGGCCTGCAAGACTACCTCCACGAGGCGGAGTTGTATCCGGAACAGACGCAACGCTGGTCGCGCATCAAACGGTCCATCTACCTATTCTTGCTCAGAAGGTACGTGACGCGTCAGATCCAGCAGCTACACTTGCGCCGCCGGGGATTCCGTAACTGCTACGTGTACCTCTTCAAAGAAGAGCCGCACAGCGGACCCGTCGAAGAGCAACGGGAGCCTGCCGGAACTACCCGGTAGAAAGCGGGCTTCCTGCGTCTACCACCACCAGATCACCATGCCCGCCGTCGCCGCCAGCAACGCGAGCGACAGGTAACGGTAGTTGAGATACGGTGGAACACCTCTGAGGGCGCGGGATTCTTCCGTCCATATTTCACGCCTCCAGGTCAGCCCCTCTACCTTCTCCCGGGGCGGGGCGGCGGTCGCCAGGCTGACACCGGCGAGCAGCAGGCAGCTCCCCGCGAAAGATATGCCCGCCGCGTAGAGGAACTGGATGGAGATCAGGCTGAAGACCTCGTTGGAAATGAAACCCGCCAACCCGAGCGGAACCCCGATAGCGAGCGTGTAGAACGCCCCGTGCCGGTTGGCCCGCCGCCACAGGATGCCCAGAAGGAACACCGCGACGACCGGCGGCACGACGTAGGAGAGCACCGACTGAAGATACTGCCACAGGGTCGGGAAGCGCTGTATCTGGGGAGCCCAGGCCGCCGCGACGACCATCACTATGCCGGTGGTCAGGCGACCCACCGCCGCCAGGCCGTTCTGCGTAATGCCGGGACGGTAGACCCTGACGAAGTCCATCGTCACCATGGTGGAGGCGGAGTTGAAGACCGAGTCAACGCTGGAGGATATTGCGGCGATGAGGGCCGCCAGGACGACGCCCCTCACACCCACCGGCAGCAGGTCGAACGCTAGCGTCGGCCAGACGAGGTCCGGGTTCGGCAGGCCCGGATAGAGCACTATCGCCATCGTGCCCGGCAGGATCATGATGAACAGTATCGGCAGCTTCAGCGCCGCCGCGAAGAGCGAGCCCCATCGACCGTGGTTCAGGTCTTTGGCTCCCAGAGTACGCTGCACCATGAGTTGGTTCGTGGCCCAAAAGTACAAACCGACGATCAAGACTCCGGTGAACAAACCGGGCCAGGGCAGCGTCGGGTCGTTTGCCGGCTGAATGATG
>JBARZO010000124.1:0-3425 GCA_049650165.1 Rubrobacteraceae bacterium | reverse complement strand
CTGGTCATTCAAATGGACTAACTTGATCATGGCGACAGTACGTCTCTCCGATACGATTTCCCTGGAAGCATCCAACATCAGGATAGGTGGTTTACGATGACTGTTTTCATACCCAGGATCCTGTTGGCAACCGACGGGTCCGAAGATGCGGTGCTGGCTACGAGGGCCGCCGTCGAGCTGTCCAACGTATTGAACTCGGAGTTGCACGTGGCCCACGCCTGGAACTACCCTCCGCCCACGATCACCTACCTCGGGATGCAGATGGCGGACTACGACGACGGCTCGAAACGACGCGCCGAACGGCTGATGCAGAAACAGTCGGATCTCATAGATAGCATGGGTGGCAAAGTCGCCGAAACCCATCTCGCACAAGGCCCTCCGATAGACGTTCTCCTGGATCTCTGCGACGAGTTGGAGCCGGTACTCGTGGTGATAGGAAGCCGGGGGCTCGGTACGATCCGACGCGTACTCCTGGGTAGTGTCTCCGAAGGTCTCGTTCACCATGCCCGCGTCCCGGTGCTGGTGGTGCGGGGAGGAGAAGCGGCGTGGCCGCCGGGCCGCATCGTCGTAGGAGACGATTTCTCTCAGGACGCAAAGACAGCCGGAGAGCTGGCCGCCACCATCAGTAAACACTATGGTGCGAACATGGTCCTCGTACACGCCCACCCCAAGATGCCGCCGGCCCCGGACGTACCGCCGGAAGTTGCGGACGACGAGCCGGACCTCTATGGCCGGATGGTCGAAGATCTTCTCCAGCGAGAGCAATACACCCTCGAAGAGCGGGCGAAAGAACTCGAAGAATATCTGGGACGGACTCCCGAAGTGGACATGAAACTCGAAGACCCTGCAGCGGCTATTCTGGATGCTGCCGGGGATGATCCATCGGTCTTTATCGCCGTTGGCAGCCGGGGACTGGGCGCCATAAGCCGCATCCGGCTCGGTAGCGTCTCGACCAAAGTCCTCCGGGCCGCCGAGGGCTCCGTCCTGGTCTATCCTCAGCATCGGAGCTAGAGTTAGCTATTCTGGCTCAACGATAAGGAGGTATGGATGCACTACGGCATCGTGATCGCCAACGTCGGTGACTATGCCGACCCCCGCGCCGCAGTCCGGCTGGCGACGGTCGCCGAGGAAGCCGGCTGGGAGGGATTCTTTGTATGGGACCACCTCGGCTTCGTATGGGGCGCTCCGTCCGCCGACCCGTGGGTGATCCTCTCCGCCGTCGCGGCCTCAACGGAACGAATCCGGATAGGGACCGATGTCACCCCACTCGCCCGCCGTCGCCCGCACGTCTTGGCAAATACGCTCGCAACCCTGGACATCCTGAGCGAAGGTCGCGTCATCTTCGGGGCCGGGCTCGGGGGCGTACCAAGAGAGTTTGCCGCATTTGGAGACGTGGGAGACGCAAAAGAACGGGCCGCGATGCTCGACGAGGGACTTACCGTTCTAGAACGTCTCATGTCCGGCCAAGAAGTCACGCACGATGGAGAACACTACACGGTCGAGGGTATAACGTTGGCGCCGCTTCCCATGCAACTACCACGCATACCGGTCTGGATCGGGGGTGAGGCCAAGCCCGCCCTGCGACGCGCCGCCCGGTGGGATGGCTGGCTCGCCAGTGCGACTCCCCTGGACGGTTCGATTCGGATGAGCAAAAATCCCGAGCAGATCGAGACAATGGTAGTGGAGATTAAGCGCAACAGAACCTCCGACACGCCGTTCGACGTAGCCCTGGACGGCTACACGGAGCCGGGCGACCCTACACTTCCCCACACCTACGCCGAAGCGGGCGCGACGTGGTGGCTTGAGAGCATCCACAGCCGACGTGGCCCGCTGGGAGAAATGCTCGCGCGGGTAAAGGCGGGTCCTCCAGAATAGGAGAAGAAAGAGTTTCAGCCAATGGAAGCCCTAATAATCTACGCCACGGAGTTTGCAAAACACCCGGAGCGTCACTCAAAAAGAGTTAACTATAAAGGAATAGAGCACTTCCGCTAGCCAGCTTTTTTCCAACTGTTCCAACGACTAACAACCGCCGCAGGCGGCGTACTGATCTGCTTCAAGAAAAGGTTACTCTTCCTGAGCTTTGCAACGAGCGACTCACCTGTCTTGCCGGGATTCGTCCCGGATCACCAGCACCGGACAGTGGGCGTGGGCCGCGATGCTGCTGGAGACGCTTCCCAGACGGAGGCGGCGTAGCTGGTTCAGCCCCCGGCTTCCCACGACGATCAAACCGGCCCCGATCTCCTCGGCCAGGGCTATGACCTCAGCGTCCGGGTTCCCCCGCCTCAAGTGAGCCTCCTTCACTTCCCCGCCACGCTCCTCGATCTTCTTTACCTGTTCTTCCAGTAGCTCCCTGGCCCATTGGACCTCTTCTTCATCACTGATGGGCTCCGCGACAAAACCGCTGCTGTCCGGGTACGGTAGAGCCTCCGGCATCACATGAACGACGTGCAGTTCGGCCCCGAACGCCCGGGCCATGCCAACCGCCCGCTGGGCGGCCAACGCTGAGCCCTCGGATCCATCCATGGCTACGAGTACCTTCTCCGGCAGATGTGTCATGGCTCTCTGCAGCCTCCTCTAATAAACATAACGAACACCGTCCGCGAACACCGTCCGTCCCGACTACGTCTCCGACGGGTAGACCAGCACCGGCCCCTCAGCGGCCCGGAGGATTTTTGTCGAGACGCTGCCCATTCGGAAGCGTTTGATCGGCCCCATCCCCCGGCTGCCGACGGCTATGAGCGTGCTCTCTCCGCCTTTGCTTTGGGCGGTCTCCACCAGGTCCTCCGCCGCATCGCCGACGGCAAGAGAGATCTTGGGTCGGGCTCCGAGCATATCCTCGATCTCTCCGGCCCGCTCTCCCAGTTTCTTCTCCGCCCGACGCAACTCGTCGTCGGTCATCCGGGGGTCCATCTTCCTTCCTTCTTCGTACACTTCTGGTAGCTCCGGATAAACCCGCACCAGAGTCATGCCGGCATTGGAGAGCCGCCCGATCTCCGCCGCCAACTCCCCGGCCTTCCTCGCCGGCTCGGAGCTGTCTTCTCCTACCACTACGTACTTAGGAGGCCAGGCATTCTCTTCGCCGCGCATCATTAGGACGGGGATTTGCGCGTGATGCACGACGCCCTCGGAGACGCTACCCGTCGCGAGCCTTCGCAACCGCCCCGCACCCCGGCTTCCGATTACTATAAGGTCGGCCTCCACTTCCCGGGCGAGATAGAGAAGCTCATCCGCCACCGCGGCGCGGGCCCTGAGATGCGACTCAGCTACCGTGCCACCGAGATTCTCGATGTCTTCGACCTGCTCGGCCAGGATCTCTTCGCCCTGCAACTCGTAGTATGAGGAGTACATGTCCGGCATCGCGGGCCAGGCGCCGACGGGGATGTGCCAGATGTGGGCCACGTGCAACTCCGCCCCGGTCTCCCGAG
>JBARZO010000123.1:0-6040 GCA_049650165.1 Rubrobacteraceae bacterium | reverse complement strand
GCGCGGGTCACTTTGTGGAGCGAATGAGTAGTATTCTTTTCCTACACACTTCGATACATTTCTACCGAGAATGGCCGAATCTACGTGTTGGATAACCGCGAGGCGGATATACATGTTAACGCAGTGTGCCGGCGCCCAGGCTCATTTCCCTCCTACTG
This sequence comes from Rubrobacteraceae bacterium, assembly GCA_049650165.1. GTDB lineage: Bacteria > Actinomycetota > Rubrobacteria > Rubrobacterales > Rubrobacteraceae > SIRX01. The sequence continues at coordinate 5,882 of JBARZO010000123.1, read as the reverse complement.
TCACCTCGGGGTGCCGGGCCTTTTTCGAAGGGCGCGGGCGTGAAGATTCGGAGACTATAAGTAGAAGAGAAGCAGCCTGATCGGTAGGCGAAGTAAGAAACAACTCAGGAAACATCTAGCGAAGGAGAACGGCAATGGCGAATAACGAAGAGCGCGACGACAGGTTCAAAGGCGTAGAGACCTACGAGGGCTACGCGGTCAATGACCGCGACGGCGAGAAGGTCGGCAAGGTAGACGATCTGTTCGTAGACGAGAGCAACGAGCCCGAGTACGTGGGCGTGAAGATGGGTTTACTGGGTATGAACTCGACGCTCATACCGATGGACATCTGCCGGGTGGACGAGTCGGATCAGACAATCACGGTGGAGACCGAGAAGGAGAAGGCCAAAGACGGCCCCAGCTTCGACGACGACCAGGAGATAAGTCAGGACTTCGAGCGGCAGGTCCGCGATCACTACGGCCTCAATGTTCAAGGGGGGGCCGAGGATCGGGGCGGCTACGGCGACTACTACTCTGATGAGGATGGAGACGAAAGAGAAGAACGGACCCCGGGCCGGAGCGGCGATGATGACGATCTCACGGTCCAGCGCACCGAGGAAGAACTTAGGGCCGGCACGCGGGAGCGAGAGGCCGGCGGGGTAAACGTCCGCAAGCGGGTACGCACCGACAAAGAGCAGATCAAGGTGCCCAAAAAGCGCGAAGAAGTCTCTGTCGAGCGGGTTCAGGTAGACGAGGGAAGCTCTAGCCCTGACGCCGAGATCGGCGAGGAGGACATAAACGTGCCGGTCATGGAGGAAGAAGTCATCACGGAGAAGAAGGCCGTGGTCAAGGAAGAATTGCGTATCAAGAAGGACACCGTCGAGGAAGAAGAAATCGTCGAGGACGATGTCCGCAAAGAGGAGATAGAGGTAGACGACGAGACCGGGCGGCGCGACTAAGTAAAGGAACTGGCAGGAGCGGACCCCGGGGATGCGACGCTTGAACAGGGCGTATCCCCTTCGCTCTCGTCTGGCGGAACAGAGGTTCCCAGATACCAGGAAGGGCCATTTTGGCTAACGAGAAACGCGGTGACCCGGAAGAGCTAAGGGTGCAACGCACCGAGGAGGAAGTGGAGGTCGGTCTCCGGGAGCGCGAGGCCGGCTCCGTGAACGTCCGTAAGAACGTGCGAACCGAGCGCGAAGAGGTGCGGGTCCCGAGAAGGCGCGAGGAGGTAGAAGTCGAGCGCATGTCGGTAGAGGGTGAGTCCAGAGAAGTACCGGAGGCCGAGATCGGCGAGGATGAGTTCGTCGTGCAGTTGTTCGAGGAAGAGATTGTGGTCTCCAAACGAGTCGTGCTCAAGGAGGAGATCCGGCTCCGCAAGAAAGTCGTCGAAGATGAGGAAGTCGTTGAGGTAGACCTTCGCAAGGAAGAGGTCGAGATAGACGATCAGACAGAGCGCGGCGCCGGGCGTGAACCTTAGAGGTAGGAGCCAGGCCTGCGCGAGAACGGACAGCATTTTAAAGCAGTCCGAGTGACGTTCGATGTAGTGGTCAACTAGAAGGAGAAAACGTGGGTAGAGACAGAGATCCTGATAGGCCGTTAGAGCCTGGGGAAGCACGGGCTCACGGTAATGACCCGGATGCTGTCCGGATCGAAGGTGAGCGTGGAGTAGGTAGTGGACGTGCGGACGATCGTCGTCGGTCACTCGGGCCGGACATAGATGCCGAAGGACGTAGCATGGAAAGTGGCGGTAGAAGGGAACCCGCCGGTGTCCGGCGCGCCTCAAATGATCGCCAGAGGCAACGCCAGGATGATAGTGGCGGTGATGGCGGCTCGGCCTCTCTGGCCCGGCGTGACAGCGTTCGGTGGGGACCGATTTGGGCGGGCCTCGTTACTGCTTTGACCACTTTCCTACTCTTGCAACTGCTCGCCCTCGGAATCGGTTTAGTGGGCATCGGACCCAGCGAGACTGGCGGCGCCTGGGTCTCGGCGATACTGGGGCTCATAGCCTTCTTTGTCGGAGGTCTGGTGGCCGGCATGACCTCAGCAGTGCGGGGCGCTATTCCGGGTCTGATCAATGGCTTTCTCGTGTGGGCTTTAGGCGTACTGGTGATTTTGCTTCTCTCCGCGTTGGGCCTGGGTCAGATCTTCGGAGCGCTAGGTAGCGTGGTAGGACAGGTAGGAGTGTTGCAGGACATCCAGCAGGGCGGGGTGAACGCCCCGGACGTAGATCCCACGGAAATAGCGTCAGCCGCCAGAATCGCGGCCCTCGGAGCGTTCTTCGGGTTGTTGCTCGCGGCGGTGGCGGCGATGGTCGGCGGTTTGATCGGCGGCGGTCCCAGCGAGCCCATCGGGCATATGGCCCAGGACAACAATAGCTAGAGGGTACTGGAGACTAGCAGACATGGACGACAACCGAGGAAGCCAGAGAAGAGTAAAGAGTGACACCAACCGAGGCACGAGTCTCCTGAGCGTCATATTCGGCTGGCTCGCGTCGCTAGGGGCGTTCCCGATCCTTTTCGTTATCATCGGCGCCATTGTAGGCGGCTTTGTGTCGTTACTAGGTCTCGGAGCCACAGCCGGAGGGATCATTAGTTCCAAATCCTCGGTGGCTTATGGGGCTCTATGATTGGCAAGCAGCGACCGCAATCTAATACCCAACGCTAACCGTGTTCGCCACAAGCAGAAGGAATGAGACCCTCAATTGGAAAACGTCAAATCCCCCCTGGAGAACACCGAAGGACCGGACAACCCGGAACGGTACATGGGTTACACGCTTCAAGATCCTCTAGGACAGAAGGTCGGAAAAGTCGAGAGCATCTTCGTAAACCGGGGCGGTATGCCGGAATACGTTCGGGTAAAATTGGGATCTTTCGGCTTGAAGTCCGTCCTGATCCCCGTACTAAGCCTCAAACCGGATGAGGCACGACGAACGCTCACGCTCGAATGAGGGCGGTAAAGTCCGGTGCCCTGAGGAAACGCACGGAGCGAAACGACACACGACGCTGTAGGAGGTGAAAGTATGGGCTTCCTGATCCGACGGGTTCTCATGAGCGTGGCGCCGATGTTGTGGCGCAAATTTCGTGAACGCCGACAGAAAAAAGAGGGGCAGTAACTTCGGGTTTTAGGTGAGGAGGAACGAATGGGAATTATATCTTGGATTTTGGTCGGGCTAATCGCTGGCGCGTTGGCAAAGCTGATCATGCCGGGCGACGACCCCGGCGGCATCATAGTCACTATGCTGATAGGTATTGCGGGTGCCTTTGTGGGCGGCTTCGTAGTCGGCATATTCGGCGGCACCGGCGTAACGGGGTTCAATGTATGGTCGATCCTGGTCGCTATTGTAGGGGCGCTTGTGCTGCTGGCCGTCTATCGGGTCGTAGTATCCCGGATGACGTAAGACAAAAGGCAATGCACGAGCGGTAGATACGAGCGGTAGATACAAGTGATAGAAGTGCAAGCGCGTGGGTAAGCAAAAAAGTGAACAAGAAAGTCGGCAGCTGGGTGAAGAATCTGGTGGGCCTGAGCATCACTGAGATTAACCTGATGGTCACCGACGTCTTTCCCCGAAGCAAGAGCAGAGTCAGCAGTCGAGTAAGCGTGGCGCTAGACCATTACGCCACGGACTATCATGCGCTGACTCCAACCGGGACCGGTGCAGGTCTGCAGCCTTCGTTACTACGGATGCCGTGTATCATGTGGTGGATGGACACACACTTGGGAGGTAGATGTGCGCGGAACTTTTGGTGAGACGTTGGAGCGACTGGTACTCTTGCAGGTAGGGGCTGCCGCTGCGACCCGGAAGCGGGTGGAGCAGGTGGTCGAGGATTTGATCGCCGAGGGCCGGGTTGAGCGTGCTGAGGGCCGGACTCTCGTGAACGAGGTCATGGGCCGGGCGAAAGAGCGCTCCGAGGGCGCCCGCTCGCTGGTAGATGCCTCCGTACAGCAGGGACTTCGCGGGGCGGGAGTTCCTACCCGGGAGGATTACGAGGATCTGATCTTCCGGGTCGAGCAACTGGAGCATCGGGTACGAGTACTGGAGGGTGAAGACGCGGAAGTGTCGGCGGAAGAAGTGGAATCTGTGCCGTCCGAGCCACCGCAAGACGAGTCTGATACCGAACCGGGTCTCTAACTTCAAAGAGATAACAAACCCTTGACAGGTGGTGGTACGCCGCCGGTGATCCGTACGGGGAACCTGGCGAGGTTCTCCCAGATCAGCCGCATCCTCGTTCGGCACGGTTTCGGTTTCGTCTTCGACCTTCGGCGGGATCGGCTGGAACGGAGAGGCTTCCAAGAGCTTTTCGCCCCGAACTTCGGCGTGCGGCTTCGGCGTGCGCTCGACGACCTGGGGCCGACCTTCGTCAAGTTCGGCCAACTCCTCTCCACGCGTTCGGATGTTATGCCGGAGGGCGTGCTCACCGAGCTTCAAAAACTTCAAGATACTGTAGCCCCTATGTCCTTCGAGATGGCGCGGACCATCATCGAGACGGAACTCGGGAGACCCGTAGACGAGGTGTTCGAGCGCCTCGACCCGGTCGTGCTCGGCTCCGCGAGCATCGGACAGGTGCATCGTGCCGTGCTCCGTGGGGGGGAGACTGTGGCAGTGAAAGTGCAGCGCCCCGAAGCCCAGGAGCGCGTCGAGTCGGACCTGGAGTTGATGAGGGAGTTCGCCAAGTTCCTTGAGAAGAGGTTCGGGCGCAGGATCTTTATCGACGTACCGGGGCTGGTCGCGGAGTTCGAAGGGGTGATCCGGCGCGAGCTAGATTACGCCACCGAGGCGGAGAACGCCCGACGCTTCGCCGTAAACTTCGCCGATACCGCGGTCGTGGTTCCCAAGGTTTATCTGGAGCATTCGACCTCGCGGGTGCTTACATTGGAATACATTGAGGGGACGCGCTTTCACGACATAAAGCCTCTATCGTTTGTGCCGGCGGAACGCCGCCGAATAGCCATCATGGGGGCCGATGCGATCTTCAAGATGGCTTTCGTAGATGGATTTTTTCACGGAGACCCGCACCCCGGAAACCTTATTCTCACTCCAGAAGGTAACCTGGCCCTGCTCGACTTCGGCATGGTCGATTACATGAGCCAGGGCGACATCGAGGCTTTGAGCCGGCTGTTTATAGCCGTGATACAGCGGGATGCGGCGGCGGCCCTGCGGGGACTCGAAGGACTCGGTGTTCGTTACGAGCCGGAGGTAAGGGCGGATCTCATACAAGATCTGCGCGATTTCCTTTTCAAATATTCGGGGCTCACGGTGGGGGAGGTCACGCTGGGCCAGGCGCTCTCCGAGTTAATCTCACTGGTTCGGCGCTACCGGCTCCAGATGCCGCCGGTTTTCCCACTACTGACCAAAGCCCTCGTCACCGCCGAAGGTATCTCACGCTCCATAGATCCTACGCTCAACGTCTTCGAGATCGCGCGTCCCTACGCCCGGCGTTTGCTGAACCAGCGGCTCCAACCCGAATACCTTCTCGAAACAGCCCGCGAACGTGCCTTGGAGTATGCGCGCTACGTCGAGGACTACCCCGAGCAACTGCGTCAACTACTCACCGAACTCGAAGACGGCGAGCTTGAGGTGCAGCTCCGGCATCGGGGGTTGAAAAACCTTAGCGGCGAGGTGGACGTCCTCGCCAACCGGCTGGTGTTCGCCATCGTTACCGGAGCACTCTTGATCGGCTCGTCCATGATCGGAGCCTTCGTGCAAGGCGGACCCCGGGTTCCTTTTCTGGAGGTGCCGGTCGTTAGCTTTATAGGTTTTACCGTAGCCTCCATAATGGCCGACATAGTTCTCCTCGTAATCTACCGCTCCCGCCGGCTCTAGAAGTTTGTGAAAACACGCGCTCCAGGCAAATTTGGCTTTCGCGACCTAGCCGATGGTGAGCTACACTCGTATCATTAGC
>JBARZO010000122.1:0-1861 GCA_049650165.1 Rubrobacteraceae bacterium | reverse complement strand
CTAAGTGTTGTGTCGAAAATCTGTACGCGGCGCATAGCCACTCACCTCTCTTGTCTTGAAAACTTGCTTGGAATCTGCGGCTGGTGTTTTAGGTGACCGCGAGCACTATTGGCCCGGCAGCTAGAGGCCGGGGCTAATAATTCGCCCGGCGGCCACCCTGAGTAGTCGTAGGGTGGGAATGTAGACAAGATTGTTAGAGCTACGCTCCATAGAAGGGGTTAGTATCTCACCCCGCCGTCTTCTGTGCAACCTCGACGGCGACGGTCCAGTCGGCGTACTTCTCCCATTCGCCCCTGGCGGCCTTGAAGTACAGCTCCTGCAACTGCTCGGCGACAGGTCCCATGCTGCCGGTTCCGACGGGCCTGCCGTCAACCTCGACTATCGGCGCGATCTGGAATCCCGTGCCGCTCAGAAAGACTTCGTCGGCGGCGTAGAGCTCCGTCCGGTCCACGTCACGCTGGATAGTCGGCAGGTCTAGCTCTTCTTCCGCGAGTTCCATGACGGCGTCGCGCGTGATGCCTTCGAGGATGTCCGCCGTAACTGGCGGCGTGATGAGCTGGCCTTTCCTCACGAGGAAGATGTTTGCCGCGCTTGCTTCTGAGACGCTTCCATCCTGGGTCAGGAAGATGGCGTCGTCGTAGCCGGCGCGATGAGCTTCGTCCACGGCGAGCGCCGTGTTGATGTACGAGCCGGTGAGCTTGCCCCGGGCCGGAATTGCGGTGTCTGACGTGCGGCGCCAGGAGGAAACGCAGGCTTTGAGGCCGGTCAACTCCACGTAGTTGCCCATCGGGACGGTGTAGATGGAGAGCTGGGATTCGCCCCGGAGGTTGACCCCGACCGACTCGGTGGCCTTATAAGCCAGCGGCCGGATGTAGGTGTCCTCGCGCGGAGAGTTACGCTTCAGTATCTCCAACGTGATGTCACACAGCTCGTCTATGGTGTTTGGTAGCTCTATCCGCAAGAGGCGACAGGATTTCTCGAACCGCTCGTAGTGCTCCCGCAGCTTGAGGACTTGCAGCGTGCCCCGGTTCTCGTTCCAGTACGCCCGGATGCCCTCGAATACGCCCGTTCCGTAGTTCAGGGCGTGGGTGGAGGGGGAGAGGCGCACATCGCCCATCTTGACCACTTCGCCGTCGTGGTAGCACCAATCCGCGTCCGAAGCGGCGAATGCTCTGCTACCCATTAGCCCTCACTTCCCGATGCCGCGGCGGTCGTTTCGCCGGCGCTTTCAGAGGTGAGGTCCCGCAACTGTTCTCCGACTCTGGATACGTGGCCCTCGGCCTGGCGGCGGCGCATCGCGAGGAAGCTGGCCGCGCCGGACTGATTTTCGAGTACCCACTCGCGGGCGAACTTGCCGCTCTGGATATCGGCCAGGATGCCGCGCATCCGTTCTTTTACTCCGTCGTCCACGATCTTCGGCCCGGCGGTGTAGTCGCCGTATTCGGCGGTGTTCGAGATCGAGTATCGCATCTGGGCCAGTCCACCCTCGTAGATGAGGTCCACGATCAGCTTCAGCTCGTTCACGCACTCGTAGTATGCAAGCTCCGGCTGATAACCCGCCTCGACCAAAGTCTCGAACCCGGCCGTCAGCAGCGCCGACAACCCGCCGCACAAAACGGCCTGCTCTCCGAAGAGGTCCGTCTCCGTCTCCTCGGCGAACGTCGTCTCGATAATGCCGGCCCGGCCGGACCCGATCCCCCGGGCATACGAGAGGATGATGTCCCGCGCCTGACCCGAAGCGTCGTTCTGAACCGAGAAGAGCGACGGCATCCCGGTGCCTTCGACGTACAACCGCCGCAGCACGTGGCCTGGCCCCTTCGGGGCGACGAGGCCCAGGTCTACCTCTTCCGGGACGTTGATC
>JBARZO010000121.1:0-14688 GCA_049650165.1 Rubrobacteraceae bacterium | reverse complement strand
GTGTACCCGAGCCGGGGGTCGTAGTGATCTTCGGGGCTTCGGGAGATCTGACGAAGCGGAAGCTGATACCGGCCCTCTACGACCTCGCCGCCCAGCGGCGGTTGCCGATGGAGTTCGCCGTCGTCGGCCTCTCCCGCACCGAGATGAGCCACGACGAGTTCCGCGAAAACCTGCGCGAGGGCGTGGAGGACCAGCGGCCCAACAGCTTCTCCGAGGATGTGTGGGAGACGTTCTCAAAAGGACTCTTCTACCTGGCGGGAGACTCCAAAGAGCCGGATACTTACCAGGAACTCAAAGAGTTCATGAAAGAGTTAGATGAGGAGCGGGAGACGCAGGGCAACCGCATCTTTTACCTTTCGTCTTCCCCATCACTATTCGCTTCCATCGTGGAGCAGCTCGGCAACGCCGGGATGAACGAGGGCGAGGACGGAGGGTATTCGCGACTGGTGATCGAGAAGCCCTTCGGCCACGATCTGGAGAGCGCCCAGGAGTTGAACCAGAACATCCAGCAGCAGTTTCGGGAAGAGCAGATCTACCGTATAGACCATTACCTCGGTAAAGAGACCGTACAAAACATCCTGGCGTTGAGGTTTTCGAACGGTATCTTCGAGCCGATCTGGAACCAGCACTACGTGGATCACATCCAGATTACGGTCGCCGAGAGCGACGGCATCGGGACCCGCGGCGCGTTCTACGAGGAATCCGGCGCCATGCGCGACATCATCCAGAACCACGGGATGCAGGTCTTTTGCCTGACGGCGATGGAGTCTCCCGTAGCTTTCGACGCCGACTCGGTGCGCGAGGAGAAGGTGAAGGTTCTGAAAGCCGTCCGGAAGATCCCGGAGGACGACGTGGAGCACTACGCGGTGCGCGGCCAGTACGAGTCGGGTTGGGTGTGGGGTGACGAGGTAAACGGATACCGCGACGAGGACGACGTAAGCTACGACTCCGACACCGAGACTTACGTAGCCTTAAAGCTCTTCGTGGATAACTGGCGCTGGGCCGGGGTTCCGTTCTACATGAGAACCGGCAAGCGCATGCCGAAGAAGGCGACGGAGATCGCGGTCCAGTTCAAGCCAACGCCCCATACCTTATTCGCCCACAGCGACGATCAGGGGTCTGAGCCGAATCTCATGGTCATTCGCATTCAGCCGGAAGAGGGTGTCTCACTCAAGATCGGGGCGAAAGTGCCCGGGTCGGGGTTCAAGGTTAGCTCGGTGAACATGGACCTCCTCTACGGCACGGCTTTTATAGAGGAGACGCCGGAAGCCTACCAGCGCCTCTTGTTGGACGTTATGCTCGGTGACCCGACGCTCTTTATCCGGGCGGACGAGACCGAAGGTTCGTGGGACATCATCGCGCCCGTCATGCAGGCTTGGGAGGACGACAAGCAAAAGGTTGCGATGTACCCGGCGGGAACCTGGGGACCGGAAGAGGCCGATGAGTTCCTCCGGGAAAACGGCCGGGAGTGGCGGCGGCCATGACGGAGGAGACGCGACGGTCTGAGGGTAGCGGGGCGATGGGCGTCGAGCAGATAGAACACGAACTGGGCCAGCTACGGATGAACGAAGATGGGTCTTTAGGTTTGCGGGCCAGCGTCCTTAACCTGATCGCGGTGGCCGACGAAGACGACGCCCAGAGCATCACCGAATCCGTCTCGAAGCTAGCAAATCAGTACCCTTCACGGGCTATAGTCCTCATCTCCGACCCCGACGCCGAGCGCGACCTGGACATACAGCTTTCGGCCTTCTGCGCCCTCCGAGGCGGTGGTGGAGCCCAGGTCTGTGCCGAGCAGATAACGGTCCACGCCTCCGGGCCGCCCGCCGAGCATCTGGAGAGCTTCGCCGGGCCGCTCCTGGTGCCGGACATACCCGTGTTCCTCTGGTACCCGGGCGCGTTCTCTTCTTCTTCGCCGGAGTTCACCGGCATAGCACCGCTGGCGGACCGGATCATCCTGGATTCGGCGGCCTCCAGAGACCCGGAAACTTCGCTCAAGGACCTGGCTGGGCTCCTGGACAAACCCGAGATGCCGGCCATCGGTGACATCCAATGGGTTGCCCTGTCCCCGTGGCGGGCGCTCATAGCGGAGATGTTCAGCGCCGAGGAACGGTCTCGGGAACTGGACAAAGTTTCCAACGTCGAGATACTCCACGCGCCGGCCGGCGAGAGTCGGGCGCTGCTCCTATTGGGCTGGCTCGCCTCCGCCCTGGGCTGGGAGCTGGAAGAGTCGAACACTACCGACGGGGGCCGCGAGGTAGAGTTTTCCGGCCCGTCCGGCGGCATCACCGTCGCGTTGACGGACGACTCGCCCGACGCCCGGCTGCGCCGCATCCGGCTCCACGGCCAAGAGTTGAGCTTCCAGGTCTCGCGTCACCAGGACCTAAACGATGCCAGCGCCACGGTGATGCGCGACGAAGAGATAATCGGTGAGCGCACCGTGCAACTTGGCAGGTTCGAGCTTGGAAGTCTGCTCGGCGAAGAGCTTCAGTACCGGGGCCACGACAAAGCTTACGAAGCTGCTTTGAGAGTGGCAGTGGAGATACTAGGTTGAACCTCGAAGTCTACGAAAATAAGAAAGAACTGGCCGAAGCCGCCGCCCGGGACTTCACCCAAAGAGCGAACGCGGCAATAGAAGAGTCGGGACGGTTCGCCGTCGCGCTCGCCGGGGGTTCGACACCGGAGGTGACCTACGCGCTACTCTCTACCGAGGAGTATGCCGGCGAGGTGGACTGGAGCAACGTCCACGTCTTCTTCGGCGACGAGCGGACGGTACCACCGGACGACGAGGACTCCAACTACCGCATGGCCGACGAAGCCCTACTCTCCCACGTTTCAGTAGGCAGTGTTCACCGGATGAAAGGTGAACTGCATCCGGACGAGGCCGCGATGGAGTATGAGGAGGAGTTGAGAGAGTTCTTCGATACGCTGGGAGGATCGCCGGAATTCGACCTGATCCAACTAGGGATCGGCGACGACGGCCACACCGCGAGCCTCTTCCCCAACACCGCGGCCCTCGAAGTAACCGATCGCTGGGTCGCCCAAAATCCGGTCCCAAAATTCGAAACCGTACGCATAACCCTCACTCTCCCGGTTCTAAATGCCGCAAAGGCCGTCAGCTTCCTCGTTGCCGGAGAAGGTAAAGCCGAAGCGCTCAAAGAAGTACTTGGAGGTGACGCTGACCCATACGATTATCCATCTAAATTCGTTCAACCTGCAGGAGATCTAACCTGGATGGTAGATCGGGCGGCCGCTGGGATGCTGGATCAGGCTTAGGCCGCGAAACTCATCGCTCCGTTTGATACGTGCGAACAGTTGTTAAGTTTTGTGAAGAGGTTTTCCGAATGCGTTAAAAGTCCAGCGTGCGTGGGTAAAAGAAGAGGGACGTGAAAGCTACCTCGTAGGAGGTAACAGATGAAGAGTGAGGCTACTCACAGCCTTCCCATGCGCTACGTTGCGCTTTTGCTTGGGATCATGCTCGCTTTCGTGATGGTGTTCGCGACGGCAGGCAAGGCCCAGGCGAAATCGGACAAGGGGTCGTCTTTTGCGATACCCGTGGCCGGCGAGCTATCTGACGGTGGGACGTTCAAGGGTAAGATCATCAACCCCGAGGTCACGGGGGACAATGAGACCGGGGATCTCACCATGACCGGTACGCTCAAGGGTAAGGCAAAGACCGCTGACGGGAAGAAAGAGAAGATCAACGAGGAGTTCAGCACGCCCGTAGAGGTTTTGGAGGGCCAGGGGGCACTTCAGGCGGCCCAGCAACAGAGTTGTCCGATACTCAACCTCGACCTGGGTCCGATATTCCTGGATCTCCTCGGTCTGCAAGTTGATCTATCACCGATCAACCTGGACGTGACGGCCGTGCCGGGAGGCGGCAACTTGCTAGGCAACCTGCTCTGCGCCGTGGCTGGTCTGCTCGACTTTCCCAGCCTGTCCGACATCCTCGCCAACATCCTGAACAGCCTCTTGGAAGGCCTGTTCAACTAACAGGCTCGGTGGAATCCCGAGACGTTGGAACTGTAAGACTGTAGTAGGAGTCAGGGGCGGTGGAGTTACGGTTTCGCCGCCCTTCTCCGTAGCATCTGCAAGTAAAGGGTGTTCTGAACATCTAGTGGGCCGACGCTAACTTGACGTGAAAGCGGAAGGCGCATAGGGCGCCGGAATGTCGGCCCACACTGATTCTATACGAAAACCCGGATGTACCAGATCAGCCGACATGGTTTTTCTAGAAGACTTTTTTGAGCAGCCCGATCGCTCCCTGCTTCCACGGGACGCGATGGGAGACGCCGGAAGCGTTCTCGAACTTCTTCAAGTTGTCCAGGTACCAGCGGAAGTTCCTGAGCAACGCTTCTTTGTTGGAGTATTTCGGCGCGTAGCCCAGTTCTTTCTCGGCTTTCTCTATGGAGACGAAAGAGTCTTTGGAGGCTGTTTCGTAGACCCACTTGTAGAGGGGTGAGACACCGAGCCGATCCAGCACCCGAAGACCCCAGATCGCCGGTGCCGCCGGGAATCCGACGACTTTCTTGCCGTGGCCCGCGTAGTCCAGGACGACCTGGTAGTCCTCCTTCATAGTGGTGTACTCTTTGGCGCCGATGTTGAAGGTGTCGTTGACCTGTTCTTCCGGCAGCGACAGGGTCAGGGCGATGGCGTCGCAGAGGTCTTCGACGTCCAGAAGTTGGTAGCGGTTGTTGCCGGAGCCGATCATGGGGAAGTTGTGACCCTCGTAGGCCCAGTCGTAGAGTAGGGCGAAGACACCGAGTCGCTCCGGGCCGACGAAGGACTTGGGCCGAATTACGGGAGTAACTAGTCCTTTGGCGCGGTACTCCAGGCAGATCATCTCCGCCTGGATCTTGGCCTGTCCATACGGACCGACGCCTTCCAACTTGTCCGTCTCGTAGAGCGGATGATGGTCCGGGATGCCGTAAACGGCGGTGGACGAAACGTGAATGACCCGTTTCACCCCGTTACGCAGGGACGCGTCGAGGACGTTCCGGACGCCCTCCACATCGGTGGTGTAGATGTCTTCGGGTGAGTAAAGGGGGAGGGCTGCTGCGGTGTGGACGACGAAGTCTACGTCCGCCATTATCTCGTCCAGGAGGGTCTTGTCCCGGATGTCGCCTTTTATGGTTTCTACGCTGTCTTTCTCCGGGTAGTCGAACTCTTCGACGTCCAGAGAGGCGGTAGCGTAGCCTTTGGACTGGAGGTTCCGGATCAGGTTTATACCCAGGAACCCGGCCCCGCCGGTTACAAGAATTTTCTGCTGGTCTTTTTGTTGGTCCATTGGAGTGGTCGTCTCCTCTTGAATCGAATCTTTAGGAGAGAAGATCGTAGCATAGTCAGCACGCTGCTTGTAAGACTTTGATCTTCTGGCCGCCGAGAGGATGGTCTGTGACAGACCATCCTCCCGATGCCGTAATTAGTGACGACGCAGTAGACCCATGAGCCTGAGGCTCAGGAACAAGAGGCCGCCTCCCGTCAATAGAGCGATCGCGCCCAGGAGCGGGATGGATGTTCCACCCGTGTCCGGCAGTATGTCAATAACGGCGGAAGAATCGGTTGAGCCATTGCCGCCGGAATCAACCGTAGTAGGTTCCGGGGCTGTAGGCTCTAGTGTAGTGGGTTCGGGAGTGTCCTCGAAGGATATGCTGGCGGAAAAGGTTTTGTCTTCGTCCATCAGTACGCCGCCGAAGTCTTTTATGGTAGTGGGATTCAAGGGTAACCCGTCTCTAGTTTCAACCGCCTGCACTATCTCAACCGGGAGCGTGACCGGCTCTATGCCTTCGGGCACCGGCCTCGGTCCCGGCGCGTATTGGGGTACGTCCATGCTGCCGGTGTACAGTCCGTCACCGTCAGGGTCGATGAGTTGAGTGGAGATGCCGCCCTCGGCGGGGACGAAACCAAAGAAGGACGTGCCGGTGGGCGGTTGGCCTTCTACTGCGAGCTCGAAGCTGAGCGTTACCCTGTCGTCGCCGGGCTCCTCTATCGGTTCCACCCGCTTAACCTCTACCAGGGGCGGGCCGCCTTCGACCTGGGCGTTCTCGTAGCCGGGGACCAGAGTACCGTGGACATCTACTCGTTGCCCGACGTAGGCGTCGAGGTCTACCGTATCGCTTTGCAGGGCATAGTAGCCGGAGTCCCAGTCAGAGAGGCCGTGGGTTCCGTATTGGTACATTGTACCTTCCGGTTTCTCAACTACGCCGGTCAGAGTTATCGGTTCGCCAGCCTGATTGCCGCCGAGGTTCCCAGAATACTGGTCCAAACTTCCTGAATCCTGCGCGAATGCCGGACTTACCTGGATCATCAGCGCCGCCGCGAGCGTCGAGATCAGAACCATCACCCTTTTCATCTTCAGCCTCCTCTAGGCTCGATCAACTTACACTAGAAGTCTGTCAGCGCTGGGTTGTTGGCACATCCTCCAAATGGAGGATTTACTGCGCCCAAAAGTAGGAGTGTGGGTGCTGAACCTGGCCGAAAAACGCTTTCCCCAGGTTCTTCAGGTGTTTTCGAGGAGGCTTATGACTTCTTCGTCCGGGATCTGGTGGAAATCCTGGTACCACAAGCCGATGGCCCAGAGGTCATAGGGCATCTCCAGGCAGACGAGTTGGTCGACTTCTTGGGAGAGTTTCTCGGCGGTTTCTTTCGCGCACACGGGCACGGCCAGGATTACCTGGCGTGGTTCTTCGGCGCGGACAGCCCGGACCGCCGCCCTCGCCGTCATGCCGGTGGCGATGCCATCGTCGACCAGTATCGCGGTCCGACCTTTGATTTCCGGGGCGGGGCGACCTCTGCGGAAACGCCACATCCGGCGCTCGACCTCCGCGAGTTCTTCTTCGGCGGCGCGTTCGATCCAATCCTCGGGTATTCCCATCCACCGTACGAGACGCTCGTTGATGAGCCGCACGCCGCCGGGGGCGACGGCCCCAATAGCCAGCTCCGGCTGTCCCGGCGCGCCTAGCTTGCGGGCTATTATCACATCCAGCGGAGCATCCAAAACCTGAGAGACCTCCGCCCCGACCGGCACGCCGCCGCGCGGCAACGCGAGAACCACCGGGGCTTCATCCTTGTAGCGGAGTAACTGCTCTGCTAGCCGCTGGCCGGCTTCTTCGCGGTTCTGAAAAGTGCTCATACCGTGACAAACCTCTGTTCCTCACATGAAGCCAATTCTTCAAGCGCTCTTCTCAAATAGTACCCGCCTCTACAAGTTTTGGTATCCGACCCGGAGCTTACAGGCGCGGCCTGAAAATCTTCTGTCGAACAACCATTGGAGGCCAGTTCGGGGTGAGTTGGGTCACTTCAAAGGTGCATTATCCGGTGACCTGATTTATAAAGGGGTTCGCACTTCTATGTTCTCGCGTACTTTTATTGGAGGTTTCCGTTGTCCGAGGCGAATAACAGTCCAGATGGGGGCGGCGGAAATCGGGCCTGGCCGCTCTTTATAGGATTGCCCATAATAGTGGCGCTGGCCGTCGCCGCCGTCATCTTGCTCGCGGGTGGAACGGGGCAGGATCAGCAAAGCAACGCAGGGAGCGACCCACCGGAACAAGGCTCGCCGCCATCTACCGCCGAAGAAGTCAGGCAATCGCCGCCCACGCAAGAGACTCCAGATACTGCGGAAGAAACCTCGGGAAGTGGAGGAGAGCAGGCTTCGGGGGGTGACGAAAAGCTCGGTTCACCGGCGCTCGGCGATGAGGGTGCGCCGGTGGTCATGACCGAGTACTCCGACTATCAGTGACCGTTTTGCGGAAAGTTCACCCGTGAGGTGAAACCGGAGTTGGTAGAGAAATATGTCGAGGACGGAACACTCAGGATGGAGTGGCGGGACTTCCCTTACCAGGGCCAGGAGTCAGTGAATGCGGCTCTGGCCGCCCGGTCGGCGCAGGCCCAGGGCGGGTTCTGGGAGTATCACGACTTGCTCTACAACAACCAGTCAGAGGTTTTTAGCGACGACTTCCTCGTGGATCTGGCGTCGGAGGCCGGGCTTGACGTCCCACGCTTCGAAGACGATTTCTATAGCGGGCGCTACGAAGGGGCTGTGTCGGCGGACTTCCAGGAGGGTCAACAGCTCGGGGTCAACGGCACCCCGGCGTTCATCATCAATGGGCAGATGCTCGTAGGCCTCCAGTCGATGGAAACCTTCGAGCAGGTCATAGAAGAAGCCCGGCGAGAGGCCGAGGGTGGTTGAAGCATCCTTTCTAGCGGCGTTCTTCGGCGGGGTGCTCTCGCTCCTTAGCCCGTGTAGTGCGCTGCTCTTGCCAGCCTTCTTCGCCTACGCCTTTCAGGGTGGGGAACTCGTAAAAAGAACTGGTCTATTCTACCTGGGCCTCGCCGCCACGCTGGTGCCACTCGGGATGGGCATCTCGGCGGTCAGCACGATCTTCTACGGCTACCGGGATGTCCTGATACCGGCCGCCGGGGCCATGATCATCGCCTTCGGCGTTTTGCAGATCCTGGGCCGCGGCTTTACCGTAGGGCCTATCGCCCGGATGCAGGGCAAGATTCAGGGCGACACGGCGGGGGCAACCTTCGCCCTCGGCGCCGTCTACGGGTTCGCCGGGTTCTGCTCCGGCCCCATCCTGGGCGCGGTTCTCACCGTGGCAGCCGCTTCGGGACAGGTCTTGCAGGGCGCGGGGCTTCTGGCGACCTACGCTGCCGGAATGGCCGCGCCGCTCTTCCTGATGGCACTTCTCTGGGACCGCTTCGACCTTGGGCATCGCCGCTGGCTCCGGGGCCGGGAGGTTTCGCTTGGACCCGTCCGGGCCCACACCACCAGCCTTATCTCCGGTCTCATGTTCATCCTGCTCGGCGCGGTCTTCATCATCTACCAGGGGACCTCGGCTTTCGAAGGTTTCTACGATGCGAACGGAGCCACGGATCTGGCCTTCACCGCCCAGCAGTGGGCCGGAAATGTGGCAGAGAGCTTTCCGGTGATTTCGGTGATACTAGTCGTGGCTTTCCTAGCGGCGGCATTCTTCCTCTACAAGAATTTACGGCGCGACAAGAAAAAGCCCTCGGAGCCGCAGAGCCGAAAAGGCGACCCGGGCGAATCTTTGTAGGAATGAATTAGCAAGTGGGCTTGTAGCCGCCGAGCAACGCGTGGCCGGCCCTCGCCCAAAAAACGTCTACGCTCTCGAAACCGGCTTCCTCCATCCAGCGTAGCTGCTCGGGGAGTGTCGAGGGGGTGTCCATCGGGTCTGGATGTTCGTAGATGTTCCATCTCTCGCGCTCGAAGAACTCGCTGGCACGCGTGTCGCCGTGGATCTCCAACGAGCGGTCTCGGATCTCCTGCTCCCACGCCGCTGAGTAGTGGCGGCGGGCACGCTCCGTTTGGGGTCGCATCAAATCCGCAAACAGCAGCGCGCCACCCGGTTCCAGGCACGAGAATAGCCGACCAAACAATTCCCGTTTACCGGGACCGTCGAGGTGATGAAATACCAGGGTGCTGAGGAAGACCCTTGCCGGGCCTAGAGCCTCCGTCCAGGTGGGATCTTCTAGCCGGAAGTGTCGCAATTCGATTCGCCCTCCGTAGCCGGCCAGTAACTCCCCCGCCTTGCGCAGCATTTGCGTCGAGCCATCCAGGCCTATCATGCGGGCGCCGACGAACTTCTCCAACACCGATGAGCTCAACCATCCGGTACCGGTGCCGATCTCCACGCCTACAAAAGGTTCGTCACGTCCGGCGGGGATGAGGTCTAGCAGCGTCCGTTCGATCTCCTCCCGGCCTGGTACCATCACCCTCCCGAACTCGATGAAAGCTCCAGACTCCTCTTCGTCCCAGCCTCTGAATTCATTACCGCTGAAATCCGTATCTTTGCTCAATGCAGACACCTCCGTACACTCGCACTCACCTGACGTAAGTATGCTCCATACGGAGCCGGCTAGATCAGCAAATTTCGCCAGATAGCTCTAGCTCCGTGATCCCGCACCCCGTTGAGGCAGTCTGGAGACTACTCTTCCTATTGCGGCGATGTAGAATTTTCGGAGTATGGCGAAGACGAGAATAGACTCGGTATCTGGTGGGTCCGGCAATGGTGCGGACCTTCTGGTTCCCGACCGGTTTCAAGACCCCGTAACCGCCTACGGTTATCAGAGGATCGTCTTCGAGCAGGTCGCATCCGGCGCCCGGCCGAGGACGATCTCCGTGACGGCTTCTGCCCGGCACGTCGGAGTGACTCGAAAAGACACGCTCCGCTCCGGCTTTGACGAGGCGGTTCGGGCTTCCAACGAGGAGGGCTATCCGGTAATGGTCCGGGGGTCGGGTGGTGGTGCGACCGCTGCGGATGAGGGGACTTTCGGGTTTTCTATCGTACGCCCTGCGGGGGATGGGGAGATCCGGCGCGACATCCGGGGCCGCTACGACGAAGCGGCTGACTTGGTGCTCGGGGCATTTTCGCGGTTGGGTGTGGAGTCCGAGGTTGGCGAGGTGCGCGATGAGTTCTGCCCGGGAGACCACAGCGTCCGGGTTGGTGGTTGGGAAAAGGGGATGAAGATCGTGGGGATAGCGCAGCGCATCACGCGGCGGGCGACAAGCGTCGGGGGGATCGTGCTGGTCCACGGTGAGGAAGAGCTGGCGAAAGTGCTCGAGAAAGTCTACCGGGCGATGAAGTTACCCTTCCGTACCGGCAGCGTCGGCAGCCTACACCGGGCAGGGGTACACGTGGGGGTGGAAGAAGTAGTCGAGGCTTTCGCGGCGGAAGCTATGGTGCGGTACGGTGCTAAGCGAACTCTAGTGGATGCGGAAACACTAGAAACTGCCCGTCAGACTGGGGAGCAGCACTTGATCTCCCGGTAGAAAACCCGGACGGAAGTGTGTCACTAGTCGATTCCCGACACGCCGGCAAGAAAGGCTTTGGAGATGCGGAGCCGCTCTTTTCGAACAGCATCCATGCACCCTGTCGGCTTTCTCACTCCATTGTCCGGCGGAATGTTTTTCGGCGGCTCCGAAACGGGTAACGGTGTCCGACAAATCAAAGGAGCACTAGATGAAGGACCTACAGCAGAGACTCGAAAGTGGAGAGAAAATACTCCTCGACGGCGCGACTGGAACAGAGCTCGAAAAGCGTGGAGTGTCGATGGACGAGGCGGCATGGTGCGCGACGGCGACGGCGACCAACCCGGACGTGGTTAGGGAAGTCCACGAGGATTACATCCGGGCCGGGGCTGAGGTGATCATCACAAACACCTTCCCAGCGTCGAAGCACGTACTCGGGGAGTCCGGAGTAGGCGACAGGTTCCGCGAACTGAATGCCCGGGCCGCAGAGTTGGCGAATGAGGCCCGCGAGAACGTCGCCGAGGGACCGGTGTACATCGCGGGTTCCATCTCCACGTTTCCCGCGAGGCTGGACTATGGCTACAATCCCGGCGAAAGCGAGGCGCGGGAAAACTATAACGAGCAGGCCGAGGTACTAGCCGAGGCGGGGGTAGATTTGATCTCCCCGGAGATGATGCGCGATCTCGAACAGACACAGTATGCTGTGGAGGCCGCCACCGCGACGGGGTTGCCGGTCTGGGTCGGCTTTAGCTGCAAGCGGACCGAAGACGGAACAGTCGTACTCTGGGATGGTCGGAGCACGCTGGCCGAGGCGCTGGAGAACCTGCCGCTACAGGACATCTCGCTGGTCTCCATCATGCACACGCAGACGGAGGATACGGTACCGGCCCTGCGCGAGTTGAGGAAATATTGGGACAGACCGCTCGGAGCATACCCTCACTACGGGGAATTCATCATGCCCAACTGGCAGTTTACAGACAAGATCTCCCCCGAAGCCTTCGCGTCCGAGGCGCAGCAGTGGCTAGATGCCGGGGCTCAGGTGGTCGGCGGTTGTTGCGGCATCGGCCCGGAGCATATCCGGGCGCTCAAAGAGCAGTTGCCGCTGGGTTCCCGGCAACTCTAATAGACTTCATCCTAATCTGGATTCTGCCTCCGACGTTCGTCGGAGGTGTTTCCGTTTTGCCGGACGTAGTTTTCGAGTAGTTCCTGGAGGCCTTCTATCTTCAGTGGCGGGAGGCCGACGATCTCGCTGGTTTCTGAGGCCAGGGCTATGCTTTCCTCGGAATAGCGACGGAGAAGGTTTTCTGAGATGTCGCTCTTTACCCGACGGGCGGAACGGACCGGTATCACGAATCGGGCGGTCAACTCGATCCAGTTGTCGGTCAGCTTCAAGAACACCTGCGGATGCACGTCGCTTTTGGGGACCAGGTAGTGTCGGGCCATCTCCGAGAGCGCGCCGGCGCTCTTCTCCCGGAAGTCTCGCGTCGCGTCCTCCACCTCTTCGGCCAGGATGGTTTTTCCGCGCTCCCAGTTGGTAGTGTAGGAGAGTGGGACCGTGATCTCCTCCCAGATGTAATCGAAGTCTTTCGAGTAGTTGTATACGGGCTCCTCGAAAAAGACCTTGTTCGATACCGTGACGATCCGGCCCGTGTATTGTCGGGCGTTTACCCAGGCTTCGGAGTTTTCCCCGCTTCCGGAACTCCCCATCTCCATGATGGTAGTTCGCAGGGGGGAGACGTCTATTACGTCCCCTCTCACACCGCCCATCATCACCCGGTCTCCGGCCCGGAACACCTTGCCGGTCAGGATGCCGATCCAGGCGGCGAAGGAGCCGAGCACGTTCTGCAGGGCGAAGGCCACGCCCGCCGAGAACAGGCCGACCACGAACCCGGCCCGGCGTCCGAACTCGGCCCAGACGAGGATGACGAGCAGTATGGCTATTGACCAGATCACGTACCCGGTAACCCGCCGCAGCCAGAAAACGCTGTAGCGATCGTCCCGGCCCGCCTCCGAGAGTCCGCCTCCGCCGCTTTCTCCCGAAGTCCCGAACTTGCGCTTCAGAGCCCGTCCCACAGCCCAGCGCACGACGAACGCGCCGACCAGAATGAGGATCGTAAAAAGAACTTTCAAGCCGAGCGAAAAGGCGGAGAGGTCCGTCAGATTATCTGCACCGAAAACTCCTCCGAACAAGCTGGCCTCCTAATAGGACTTGGTTTGACTGTCCTGGAATGTTTTATCAGAGAGATCGTTGGTGCATCGCACGTGCCGGAACAGCGGTGTTCCCGAGAAAGCAAGTGTTCGGAGTTTTGCCGGGTTCTTGTGTCCTAGATTGCTTTATGCCGCGTTGTTTGTAGAAAGATTGTTTTAGCTGTTGAGGCGCCAGATCTCCAGGTTTAACAACGTGGCGAAGGTCACCCAGGCCAGATACGGTACGAAGAGTGCGGCGGCTGTACGGCTCTTCTGTCGAAAGGCCAGCAGCGTTGCTAGAATGGCCGTCCATAGGACGACTATCTCGACCAGGGCGACCCCTGGTGACTTCAGGCCGAAGAAGAGCGTACTCCAGAGTAGGTTGAGAAAGAGCTGGATCCCAAACAGCGTAAGAGCCACCTTCGCCCCCGGGAAGCCGCGCTGTCGCCAAACCAACCATCCGGCCACCGCCATCGCCAAAAACAGAACCGTCCAGACCGGACCGAAGATCCAGCTAGGAGGGTTGAAAAAGGGTTTGTCCAACTCTGCGTACCACCCGTTTATCCGGGGTGTCGTCACCAGCGAACCGAGGCCGGCTGTCGCGAAGCATGCGGCCAAAAAAGCGATCAGTCCCACAAAAGAGCGCACCGCGCCGCCGAAGCCGCCCTGGCGGGTATTTTCCAGCATAGTGACCTCCAAAAACCTCGCCGGTGAATACAAGTAATAGTATCCGGTTTTGCTGCGTGATGGATCATGATTCAGAGTAATGGTTTTGGGCGTAGAATAAGTGTGCGGCAGTCGTAGAGTCGGGGGTCACAGAGCTGGATACGAAATCTAGAAAGACGGCAAGACAAGAAAGTCGTCGAGAGGCAACCGGTCGCCCACCGACGCCTATATGGGTCTCGCCCCGGCTCATGGCCGTTATTGCGGTGGTCGGGCTGCTATCCCTGGTGCTCGTACTCTATGCCGCCCCGATAATCTTGACCATCGCTTTCGGGGGTACGGCCCTTGCTATAGTGCTCTCCTATCCAGTGCGGGCGCTCTCCCGGGTTATGCACCGCGGGCTGGCGATCCTGGTCACGTTTCTGGCCTTGATAGGACTCGTCGTACTGGCGCTCGTCGTCCTCATACCAATCCTCATAGAGCAGTTGAGCCGGCTCATAGCTTTCACCCCCGACATTGCCCTGACCGCCGATCTGCTCTTGAACGACGCCCTACGCTGGCTCAATCAGCGTGAGTTGCTCGGCGGCGCCCAGCCCGACGAGTTCGTGGGTAGTATCTTGCAAGATGTCTTTACCCGTCTCCGGGAGCTCAGTGAGAACGTTCTGGGCGGCCTTGTCGGGGTTATCTCCGGCGCGTTCAACTTTGGGGTGATGCTCTTCGGCATACTCTTCGTGGCGATCTACCTGCTGGTGGACGTACGAAAAGTCGAGGCGGCTTATCTCAAGGCATCTCCACATCGCTACCGGCGCGACGCCCGGGAGCTCTGGGACGCCTTCGGAACCTCGCTCTCGCGCTACCTCGGTGGCCTTATCTTCGTGATCATTATCCAGGGTGTGCTCGCCGGCCTGGCTCTGTACCTTCTGGACGTGCGGTACGCTTTGTTGCTTGGGGTCTGGGTCTCACTAACCGCTATCATCCCTTACCTGGGGGCGTTTCTAGGGGCGATACCGGCGGTGATACTTGCCGCCTTTCAACCCGACCATCCGGTTGCCACCGTGTTGCTGACC
>JBARZO010000120.1:0-3115 GCA_049650165.1 Rubrobacteraceae bacterium | reverse complement strand
GGGGATATGAGGCGCATGCAGCGGATGATAACCAAGAGCGTCCGGCTCGTCCTGGTGTCTTCCCTGTTAATTGCTTTTACGCTGATAACTTTCAGAGACTTTTTCCTCGGGCTCTTTGGCTCGGAGTTCACCCAGGGCGGCGCAGTCCTTACGATACTGAGCATAGGACTCGTCGTAAATGCCGCTACCGGCTCGGTCGGCACGCTGCTTATAATGACCAACCATGAACGTGACGTGGTCTTGGGGCTCGCAATAGGTGCGCTGACTAACATCATCCTCTGCTTCGCTCTTATTCCCGGGTGGGGCGCCGAAGGGGCCGCGATCGCTACAGCCGTGAGCACCGGCCTCTGGAACATCCTCCTGGCCGTCTTTGTCTACCGCAGGCTAGGTATCCATGCTACCGCCCTGGGCAGCTTCGGTTTCAGGAGAAGCGTATGAAGAAGCCGGACTTCTTTATCGTGGGAGCTCCCAAGTGCGGTACGACCGCCATGAACGAATATCTCAAGGAACACCCGGAGATCTTTGTTCCGCACAGAAAAGAACCCCATTTTTTTGGCGGAGATTTGCACGGACCGGCGTTCATCAGGGATAAGGAGGAGTACCTATCACTCTTTTCAGACGCTACGAATGAACATAGAGTGGGAGAAGCTTCGGTATGGTACCTGTATTCCAATCGCGCAGCGCAAGAAATCAAGAGATTCAACCCGCATTCCAGAATTATCGCGATGCTCCGAGACCCGGTGGAGATGATGTATTCTCTACACAGCCACTGGTTCTACTCGGGCAACGAAGACATCGCGAGCTTCGCGGAAGCACTAGAAGCAGAAGAAGAGCGCAAACAAGGACTACGCATATCCGAGAGGACCACCTTTGCCGAAGGGCTTTTCTACAGAGACGCTGCAAGTTACGCGAAACAACTTCAACGCTACTACGAGACCTTCGAAAAAGAGAACATCCACGTGGTGATCTACGACGACCTCAAACACGACACACCCGGAGTATACGAGAAGGTACTCGGCTTTCTTGGTGTCGACACGGACTTTCGGCCTGAGTTCAGGACTATCAACGCGAACAAGATGGTACGCAACACCACACTACACGAGTTCGCCAACCGCCCGCCGCAGGCCGCTAGAAACCTGGTGAGATCCTTTGCGCCGCTCACAGTGCGCCGCGGACTGGGCCGAATCCTGAAGCGCTACAACACAAAGCCCGGTACAAGAGCCACTATGGATATTTCACTCGAACGCCGCCTGAGAGACGAATTTACTGAAGAAATCGAGCGCCTGGGCGCATTGCTTAACAGAGACTTGATCGCGTGGACCAGGATGGAACGGTAACCGTCTTGGATAAGGCCGGAAAGAGCTATTGGGACGAGAACTGGAGTAACTACGAGCTACCCGCAGCCGTGAACGTCCACCGACCGGGACTCGAAGGCTACGTCGAGCGCCGACTTCACGAGTATTTCCAGACAGCCTTCGCAGCATTCGAGACCGAAGAAATGTCGCTGCTCGAAATAGGCTGCGCAAGATCTTCCTGGCTTCCGTATTTCGCAAAGGAGTTCGGATTCGAAGTTAGTGGCATAGACTACTCCGAGGTTGGATGCGCGCAAGCCAGGCAAATCCTAGAAAACGAGGGCGTCGGGGGCGAGATCGTATGCGCGGACTTCTTCTCTCCACCGGAAGATATGCAGCAAGCTTTCGACGTGATCGTGTCGTTCGGCGTAGTAGAGCATTTCGAGCAGACTGATCAATGTATTGAGAGCTTGAGCAAGTTCTTGAAGCCGGTCGGCACAATGATAACCCTGATACCAAATCTGTCGGGACTTTTGGGCAAGCTTCAAAAGATCATTAACGCACCTGCTTACAATGTACATGTCCCCCTGAGCAGAAAAGACTTGTTCAGAGCCCACGCGGACAGCGGTCTGGAGGTCCAGTCATGCGACTATTTCATGATCGGTGGTTTTACCGTTATCAACCTGGAGAACTTGAGGACAACGCCTTTTTACAAGAGCGCCTTACGCCTTCGCTCGTTGTTCAGCAAGATGGCCTGGAAATTCGAGACATCTTTTAGAGGACTAGCGCCAAACCGGCAGACTTCTCCCTACGTTATCTGCACCGCACGTAAGCCATGAGGCTTACCCTGGTGATCTCCTCACTCTCCTGCGGCGGCGCCGAGCGGGTGATGTCTATGATGGCTAACTACTGGGCGGAGAACGGTGCAGATGTAACGCTCGTAACGCTCGTAACGCTTGGTCCCGAAGACACGGACTTCTATGCCCTGGTTCCGAAGGTCCGGCGCGTGGGGTTGGGGCTGACGGCTGAGTCGGCGGACCCGTGGACGGCGCTTAAAAACAACCTTCGTAGGCTCAAGCGCCTCCGGAGCGCGTTGGTCGCTTCCAGGCCGGAGGTGGTGATCAGCTTTATACATAGCGTGAACGTCTTGACACTGCTAGCCATGACGGGCACCGGCGTTCCGGTGGTGGTGGCCGAGCGTACAGACCCCTACTCGCACCCTCTGGGGCGGGCGTGGTCGGCTCTGAGGCGGTTGCTCTACCCGAGGGCCGCCGCAGTCGTGACACAATCGGAGTCGGCGTCGCAGTGGGCCAGGAAGTTCGTACCGAAGGATCTCGTTTACAGGTTGCCAAACCCTGTCCGAAAGCCTTCACCCGCCAATAAATCCGAGACTTCGTCGGCCACCGGGCGGACTGTGCTCGCCGTGGGTCGTCTGTCGCCGGTCAAGGGTTTCGACCTCCTGATCCGGGCCTTCGCCTCGTGCGTCCCGCGCCATCCGGACTGGTCGTTGACGGTTCTAGGCGAGGGTCCCGAAAGGGACCGTCTGGAAGCACTGGCAACGGAACTGGAGATCTCCGACCGGTTGAACCTGCCCGGCCAGATCGAGGACCCGGAACGGACACTCGGTTCGGCGGACCTGTTCGTGCTCTCTTCTCGCTACGAGGGGTTCCCGAACGCCCTGCTGGAAGCGATGGCATCGGGCCTCGCGGCGGTTAGCTTCGACTGCCCGAACGGCCCGGCGGAGATAATCGAAGACGGCGTGGACGGCGTGCTAGTCGAACGTGAAAACGTAGACGCTCTCGCCGCGACCATGAGCCACCTGA
>JBARZO010000119.1:0-2446 GCA_049650165.1 Rubrobacteraceae bacterium | reverse complement strand
CCGTAAATCTTCGCCGCAATCGGTGATGCCGGGTCACCGTCCGGTCGGAGTTGCCCGGCGGTGGAGACCGGGGGACAGTGTGAGTCTTGATCTGGATCGGCGTCATAAACGCCCTGTGTCTGCTGCGGATATTGATCGTCGGTACCCGGTGAGCAGCCGCGTGACGATATCGAGAGTAGGCAGGGTCAACAGCGGCGAGTCGTGGCGTTTGGCCGTTGCGGTAACGGCCTCGGAGACTGCAGGAAGCGTCCACCGCCACCGGGCGCCTGACACCTCGTTTCCCGAGATCCATGCGGCTCCCCACCAGGACGTTCGTGCTAATCTTTGTACCGGTGAATGCTCTTGAAAAGTAAGACAGGCGCGAGAGGTGAGTTGGGCGACCTACCGATAATAGGCTCCCATCCGCACAGGCGATGGCTCCTACTTTTGGACGCGATCGTGCTCGCCCTCGTTCTTCTCATACTGGTCGTCGAGGACGCCGGGCAGCTTTTTAAGCTGATCTTTTTCGTGCTTACGATAGGAACATTCTTCTGGGACCTCAAAACGTTCGTGGTGCGGGGCGCGTTCTGGGTATCGCTCACGACGGTTATCCTGATCGGGTCCATCTGGGCCGGTCGGGTACCGATACTAGAACTATTCGATATTCCCTTTTTTCTGGCGGTGCTGGTGCTCGTGTTCACGATCAGCAAGAGTCGTACCGAAGGTCAGGACGAGATAGCGAACCTGTTGGCGGAAGAACAGGAGCGTTCCAAACGTCTCTCGGACTTGGCCGAACTAAAAGCCGACTTCACGGCGATGGTGGTCCACGAGTTCGGCAACCCGATCTCCGCCCTGAGGCGCTTGAACGAGATGCTCCGTTTCGATAGCCTCGATGGAGAGGTCAAAGAGTACGTGCTCGATTCTATTCGCGGAGAACTCGGAACCCTCGACACCCTCGTTGCCGACGTTCAATCGGCGGTCGCCATCGAACGCGAGGACTTTCACCTGGAGACCCGTCCCGTACCTCTAGGCGGCCTTTTACAAGAATCTGAGCAGTACGGGCGCTCCGTGTCCGGAGAGCGTGCTTTCACGCTGGAGACGGACAGCTTCCTGAAAGGACGGGAAGTGGAAGCCGACCCGGAGAGGATCGCTCAGGTTTTGAGGAACCTGATCTCTAACGCCGTCAAGTATTCTCCCGCGGGGAGCCCCATAGAATTGCGCGCGAAACCGGGTGAGGCCGGCAAGGTACGCATAGAGGTAGCCGATGAGGGGCGCGGCATAGGCCCGGAGGATCTGGACCGAGTTTTCGAGAAGTTCAGTCGTGGTCGCGGGTCTGGAAACGGAGAGGTAATAGGTGTGGGATTGGGGCTATACATATCCCAGCGTCTAGTCCAGGCTCACGGAACGGACCTAACAGTCTCTTCCGAATCCGGCAAAGGCTCTATCTTCGGGTTCGAGTTGAGGCCTTCAGAAAAAGGGGCAGAAAAGGAGTGATCCGGCTGATGCTCGTGGACGATCACGCCTCCGCGCGTGAGCCTCTGGCCTTTATGCTCGGCCACGAAGACGATATAACCGTCGTGGCGAAGTCCGGCTCGTTGGCGGAGGCCCGCGAAGCGCTGGCCGACGAACCCGACCTGGACATCGCAATTCTGGACATCGGACTACCGGACGGCTCAGGGACCGATCTCATCGGCGCCGTACACGCTTCCAATCCCCGGGCCGTGACGCTCGTCCTGACCTCGTTCTCCGACAAGCGGATAATGGCCGAGGCCATAGAAGCGGGAGCCGCCGGGGTGTTGCACAAATCCTCGGACGTAGAGGAGATCATCGCCGCCGTCAGGAAACTTCACGCCGGTGAGCAGATCGTCTCGGCCAGGGAGGTCTCAGAAGCCATCCGGCTCGCGGTTACCGAGCGCCGCCGGAGGGAGAGCGAAAGCCTTATGTTGGAGAGCCTCACCGCCCGGGAACGCGAGGTACTTCAGGCGCTCACCGAGGGGCTTACAGACAAAGAGATCTCCGAGCGCCTCTATCTCGGGGCGGGCACCGTCCGGACCCACGTCAACAGCATCCTCGGCAAGCTCGGCGTCCGCTCCAGGCTTCAAGCAGTCGTGCTCGCCGTCCGATACGGCGCCATCGACAACTCCTAAATTAGGGCTGTCAATAGTCTTCATCCGTTGACCGATCACCCCGCCCTATGCGATTTCGCATAGAAAAAGATCCGTCATCCTGCCGATCCCGCTGAAGTCGCCGTATCCTACGATACGGATGTAGGCAAACGGAGGAAGAGGAGGAACGTGACCTCAAACAAGCAGACGATCATTGCAGTGGCAGCCGGGGCCGCGTTCTTGATCCTGGTTCTGATAGCGCTGGACTAGAAGTAGATTCAGCCAAGAGAAATAGAGGCACAAGTAGAGAAGGAGAGAAAAGTGAACACTTCACGTAATTTGGGTACCGCGCTCTTGCTGGG
>JBARZO010000118.1:0-4606 GCA_049650165.1 Rubrobacteraceae bacterium | reverse complement strand
GTCGGGAGTTTACCTCATCCGTCAGCGAATCTGCACCTGCTCTCATACTGACGAGGATGGACAAATATCGTTCAGGATGCAGTTGGGGCAATCGGGTTTGCGCGATTTGCAGACCCGGCGTCCGTGAAAGATAAGCAGGTGTGAGAATAGGGTGCGGTCTTCCTCGGAGACTAGCTCTAGCAAGTCTCTTTCGATCTTCTCCGGGTCTTTCTTGGCGGATAAACCGAGCCGGTTGGAGAGACGCCGTACGTGAGTATCTACTACGACGCCCTCATTTACGCCGAAAGCGTTGCCGAGAACTACGTTAGCCGTTTTACGTCCGACGCCGGGGAGGGCGATGAGCTCCGGCATCGTTTGGGGAACCTGGCCGTCGTGGTCCAAGATCAGGGCCCTGGCCATCCCCTGCAAGGAGCGGGCTTTGTTGCGGTAGAACCCGGTCGGTCGGATATCTTCTTCGAGCTCTTCAGCGTCTACTTTCGCATAGTCTTCAGCGACCCGGTACCTCTCGAAGAGGTTCTCCGTGACCTGATTTACTCGCACATCCGTCGTCTGGGCGGAAAGTATGGTGGCCACCAGAAGCTCCAGCGGACTAGACCAGTTGAGTTCGGTGGCAGCGTCGGGGTATTCCCTTTTCAGGCGAGGTATGACCTCGGTTATTGGGGCGGGGTTTTGCATAATGGGGGTGGATTATAGCTTTATCCAGTAAACAACGCTGCGATAGTGACTATGGGGTAGCCTCGGGGCGTAGATAGCAATAAACTACCTAAGCAGAGTTCTACAGTTATAGTGAGGGGAGCAGTCATGGCAGATGTAAGTTTCGACTACCAAAACCTCATCGAGGTGGAGGGTGGCATCCAGGACGGCGAGTTGGACGAGACGCGTCCCAAGCTGGAGGAAGCCGCAAAGGAGTTGCTGGAGGGGGATCTCGGCTTCATGCAGATCCCGAAGACCGACCGGTACGCTGAAGTGTCCCAGGCGTTGGCCGACGACATTCGGAACTCGGGGGCAACGGACTTCATCCTCGCCGGTATCGGCGGGTCCGCCCTGGGGCCGATGGCGGTCCAGAAGGCGCTAAACCATCCGTACTACAACGAGCTAACGGATCGTGGCGGACCGCGCATACACTTCGCGGAGAATACCGATCCTTCGTCGCTGGGTGCGATCCTGGACGTCGCCGATCCGGAGAACACCTGGATCAACGTCGTGACCAAGAGCGGTTCGACCGCCGAAACGATGTCGAATTTCCTGGTAGTCCGAGGCTTTATAGAAGATGCGCTCGGTGATGGGTACAGGGATCATACGGTCTTCACCACAGACCCTGAGAAGGGGTTCTTGAATGAGATCTCCGCCCGCGAGGGCATAAAG
The DNA here is from genome assembly GCA_049650165.1 of Rubrobacteraceae bacterium. Taxonomy (GTDB): domain Bacteria; phylum Actinomycetota; class Rubrobacteria; order Rubrobacterales; family Rubrobacteraceae; genus SIRX01. Next base: position 3,241 of record JBARZO010000118.1, on the reverse strand, counting down.
ACGCTCCCGATCCAGGAGAACGTCGGCGGTCGATTCTCGGTCCTGACGCCGGTTGGCCTACTACCCGCCGCCGTCGCCGGAATAGACATCAACGCCCTGCTAGCCGGCGCCGCCCAATGCGTGGACGAGGTTACCGAACAGGGGGCGGAACACCCGGCGGTAGTCGGCGCGGCGATGCACTACCTGATGGACACCGCCCGGGGCCGAAACGTGCGGGTCATGATGGCCTACGCCGATGCCCTGGAGCGGACCGCCGCCTGGTTCGTCCAACTCTGGGCCGAGTCGCTGGGCAAAGACGGCAAGGGCTCAACGCCGCACGGGGCCGTCGGCACCACCGACCAACACTCTCAGGTTCAACTTTACATGGAGGGACCACAGGACAAGGTCATCGAGATCGTTCAGGTCGAAAATCATCCAAGAGACCTGACGATGCCCGAGGTTTACGAAGACATCGAAGGCGTCGGTTACCTCGGAGGACACACGATGTCGGAGTTGCTGAACGTCGAATGTGATGCGACCCAGAAAGCGCTCACGGAAGCGGGGCGTCCGAACTGCGCGATAAAGCTCGACAGTATAAGCGCGGAGAACCTCGGCTATCTGTTCCAGGCGCTGGAAGTTCAGACCGCCATTTGCGGCTCACTCTACGGCGTCAACGCCTTCAACCAGCCGGGCGTCGAGGCCGGCAAGAACATCACCTACGAGAGAATGGGACGGCCCGGCTACTAGCCGTCGGAGCTTATTGGCCCGCTACCTGAACCCAGTACCTCTGACACCCGGTTCAGGTAGCGGGCCACGACCCGGCGCTCGTCCGGCGTAAGCTCCTCGGCGACGGCGTCCAGGTTGGCTACGAGCGGCCGGATCACCCCCAGAACCTCCTCGACGGCGTGCGGCGTCGGCTCTACGATCAGGCGCCGCCGGTCGGTCGCGTGAGGGCGCCGTTCTACGTGACCCGCCGCTTCGAGCCGGTCCACCAGGGCCGTAGCCGAAGCCGAACTCATCCCCAGAAGATGGCCCAGCTCAGCAGGACCCAACGGCCCGTCCTGCAGCAGGTGGTCCAGGGCCGCCATGTCATTCACCCCTAACCCCAGACGCCGCCCTAACTCCCGCGCAACCTCCGCATTCACCCGCGTCACCTCGCGTAAAGCCCAGGATAATTCGTGGGCCGACAGATAACTTCCCTCTTGAATTCTAACTTCCACACAGTAATATTAGCATATCTAGTTATTAGATAATCTAGCTATATTCCATCGAGAGGAGTAGTTCTTGGCGGGTACGTTCGAGTCTGACGGTGTTCCACGCGACGGTGACGCCATCGTGGCGGAGGGTATGGAGCGTGTTTTCGGGGAGAACCGGGCGGTTGACGGTGTGGATCTATCTGTACGTGAGGGTGAGATCTATGGTTTCCTCGGGCCGAACGGAGCGGGCAAGTCGACGCTGGTCAGGATGCTCTGCACGTTGTTGGCCCCGACCGGTGGACGGGCGACGGTGGCGGGCCGGGATGTTATCCGGGAACCGGAAAAAGTCCGGTTACGGATCGGGGTGGCGTTGCAAGACGCAGCCCTGGACGAAAAGCAGACCGGGGAGGAGATGCTCCGGTTGCAAGGCCGTTTCTATGGCCTCTCCAAGCGCGACATCGGACGTCGGCTGGTCGATCTAAGCGAACTGGTGGACATCGGGCCGGCTTTGGGAGACCGGGTTGCGACGTACTCCGGGGGCATGAAGCGCCGTCTCGACCTGGCGCTCGCGCTGATCCACAACCCGAAAGTGCTCTTTTTGGACGAGCCGACCACGGGCCTCGACCCGGTTAGCCGGGCGAAAGTTTGGGAGGAAGTTCGCCGCTTAAACCGCGAACTCGGCATGACAGTCTTTCTAACTACCCAGTACCTCGAAGAAGCCGACGAGTTGGCCGAGAGGGTCGGCATCATCCATCACGGGAAGATCGTGGCCGAAGGTACCCCCGAGAAACTAAAGCGCTCTATCGGGACTGACCTGATCGTGGCTAACGTTGAAGGTGAAGTTAATATGGCACGCCGGGCACTGGAGTCGGTCCCTCAGGTCGAGCGCGTCGACGTGAACGGGGCCGAAATCACGGCGGCGGTAGAGGATGGGCCCACGGCGATCAGCCCGGTAGCGCTTGCCCTGAACGGTGTCGGGGACGAACTGCGGGTCCGCGACCTGTCCCTTCGAACTCCAACCCTCGACGACGTATTCCTCTCCGCCACCGGAGAGCGGATCGCCGCCCACGCTGAAGACGAGAACGAGCCCGCGTACGCGGAAGTCGTAGAGGAGGCACGATGACGGATATTTCGAGCGCGGATATCGGGAGCGGCGTGTCCGGCACGCACTCCTCCGACGTGACCGCTTCGCACGCCGGGTTTTTGCGGGATCTAATATCCGTCGCCACCCGGGCGCTGCGACAGATCCCGCGCGAGCCCGAAGCCATCATTCTGGCCCTCATCATCCCGATCTTCTTCTTCGTCGTGAACGTCGGGGCTTTGGGAGACATCGCCGGACAGACCGGCGTCGACGACTTCAAAGCGTTCCAGCTGCCCGTGGCGATCGTCTTCGCCGTCACCGGCATCTCGCGGGCCAGCGCCCTCGTCACCGACATAACCGGCGGCTACTTCGACCGGTTGCTCCTGACCCCTATCAACCGCCTGGCGCTACTCTTGGGACTCATGATCGCCGACTTCGCCCTGGTCGTGGCGCTTTCGGTACCCGTCCTGATCCTGGGCTTCATCGTGGGCGTCGAGTTCACTACCGGCATAGTCGGACTGCTCATCTTCCTGCTACTCGCCGGGGCCTGGGGCCTCGCCTTTACCGGCTTCCCCTACGCCATAGCGCTGAAGACCGGCAACCCGGCGGCGGTCAACTCAAGCTTCATACTATTCTTCCCATTCGCCTTCCTGACCACCACGTTCCTCCCCCAAGAAGCGCTGACCGGCTGGCTCTCCACGATAGCGGACTACAATCCAGTGACGTATCTGCTGGAAGCTTTGCGCTCTCTCATCAGTGAAGGCTGGGTAGCGAGTTCATTGCTAAAAGGACTCGCCGCTATCGGTATCGTCGGCTCCATAAGTTTCACCTTCGCCATGACAGCCTTAAAGGGCCGCGTCTCAAGAGGCTAGCCGAGGAAAATCAACGAAAAGCAGGTGTACCGGTGAGTGCATTGCCCAGGATCAGGGTGTGTACCTCACTGGTACCCTCATACGTCAGCACACTCTCCAAATTACTCATGTGT
>JBARZO010000117.1:0-3559 GCA_049650165.1 Rubrobacteraceae bacterium | reverse complement strand
TTCGGGATATTCCTGGCTATAGAGCTGGCGACAATTCCTTCTTATGCGCTGGTCGCCTTCGACCGGAGTCGCCGCGAGAGCGCAGAGGGTGGAATGAAGTACCTCCTGACGGGCGTTATCGCCTCCTCCGTGTTGCTCTATGGCATAGTCCTGATCTACGGTATCTCGGGCTCGGCGAACCTGGCGGACGTGGCGGAAGCCTTTACGGATAGTCTCTCCCCGGTGGCCCTTCTTGGCTTGGTGTTGCTCGTTTCGGGCTTTGCGTTCAAGGTTTCGGCGGCTCCGTTCCATTTCTGGACGCCGGACGCCTATCAGGGCGCCCCAACGAGCGCCGCCGCTTTTCTTTCTGTTGCTCCCAAAGCGGCTACATTCGCCGTTCTGCTACGGATACTGCTCGAAGGAATGCCGGAAGCCGCGTCGACCTGGACGGCGGTAATGGCGTTTCTGGCCATTCTGACGATGTTCGTCGGGAACCTTTTCGCCCTGCGGCAGCGGAACGTGCGCCGGATGCTGGCTTACAGTTCGGTAGCGCACTCGGGTTATATACTGGCGGCGTTCGCGGCGCTTCAGGGACCGGCGGTTGCGACGGGAGTACAGGCCGTCATGATCTACTCCGTCGTCTACGCCGTGATGAACCTCGGGGCTTTCTTCGTAATAGGCACCGTCGGTGACGACGGTAAGAACTACAACGGTTTGGTGAAAGTCCGTCCCGGGATGGCTATAAGTATGTTCATCTTCATGGCGGCGCTCGTCGGACTACCGCCGCTCTCTGGTTTCTGGGGCAAGTTCTACGTGATTCTCGCGGGCGCACAGTCCGGGTCGATACTCGTCTACGCCGTCGTCGGGGCCGTGGTCGTGAACAGCGTCCTCTCGGTGCCGTACTACTTCAGCATTATTCGGAACATGCTGTTCGAAGAGCCCACCTCGGATACTTCACAGCCCAACGGTACCGGGGCCGTCGAGGTGTCGATCTACATTCTCGCTGCGGCGACCGCGCTTTTGTTCCTGGCTATGGGGCCGCTTTCGGCGTTGGCCGCCGGGTCCGGCCTGTAAGGTTTCCGTGCAAGCTGTAATTCTCGTCGGCGGTCAAGGGACGCGTCTCAGGCCGATAACCTATGACATACCAAAGGCTCTGGTTCCGTTGCGGAACCGTCCTTTTATGGGTTACATGCTCGATTTTCTGCGTTCGGGAGGTGTAGAGGGGGCGGTGCTCTCTCTCGGATACTTGCCGGACCAGATCCAGGAGTATCTGGCTGGATGTGACCTGGATGGGTTCTCGGTAGATTACGCGGTCGAGGATCGGGCGCTGGGAACTGCGGGCGGCATAAAGAACGCCGAACAGTATCTGGATGGCGGACCCATCGTTGTGGTGAACGGGGACGTGTTGTGTGGGGCGAACCTCCGGGCGGCAGTGGAGCAGCACAAGGCATCTGACGCCCTGGCGACCATAACCCTCACGAGCGTCGAGGATCCGACAGCTTACGGGTTGGTCGAGGTGGATCACGACATGCTCGTACACCGGTTTATAGAGAAGCCGGCCTACGACGCCGTAAGCACGAACCTCATAAACGCCGGTGTGTACGTGTTCGAACCCGAAGTGCTGGATATGATCCCGGCGGGGCGGGAGGTCTCGATAGAGCGAGAAATCTTCCCGAAGATACAAGCACGCGGACGACTCCGGGCGCACGTCTCAAGCTCTTACTGGAAAGACATCGGTACGCCTCGCAGCTACCTGGCCGCTTCACACGACGTACTCTCCGGCGCGGTAGGCGCCCAAGAGAACTTCGATTATCTGGACATTTGTTCCTATACCCGTATCGGAAAGGGTGTGAAGCTGTTGCCGCCCGTGTCGGTTGCGGGTGGAGGTGAGATCAGGGACGGGGCGACCATCGGGGGAAGGTCGTCGGTCGGTTCCGGGTGCCGGATCGGCCGGAACGCCGTGGTGGAAGGCAGCGTCCTACTCGACGGGGCCGAAGTTGAAGCGGGCGCCGTGGTGCGGGGATCTATAATCGGACCTTCGGCCCGTGTCGGAGAGAATGCCATCGTACGTGGTCTGTCGGTACTCGGGGCGAATTCAGTAGTCGGCGAGGGGAACGTCCTGGATCAGGGAATCCGCATCAACCCCGGCGTCGTACTCCCACCTCGTAGCCTTAGCTTCTAACTAACTCACTCTCTGCCGAACCTCGTAATGCGATAGAATCGTTGTCAGGCACTACTAACACGAGGTGTTCGTATGGTGACAGCCCAGAAGCCGGTAACCGCCGAAGACTTGTTCTCTATGCCCGACTATGGACTCCGAAGCGAGCTCGTGCAGGGGGAGGTGCGCTGGATGACGCCCGCTGGAAACGTCCACGGAAGATTGGCTGTCAACGTGACCCTCTCGCTTGGGCCACACGTGCGCGAGAACGACCTTGGCACAGTCTTCGCCGCCGAAACGGGATTCAAGATCGCCACGGAACCTGATACGGTCCGTGCCCCCGACGTAGCGTTCGTGCGCCGCGAGCGCGTCGAAGCCGTCGGAGACATCGAGGGATACTGGCCGGGGCCGCCGGATCTGGCCGTAGAGGTGATCTCTCCAAACGATCTTTATACCGAAGTAGAAGAGAAAGTGGCCGATTGGTTGGAGGCTGGGACGAATATGGTCGTCGTTGTCAATCCGCGGAATAAGACTGTCGCAGTGCGACGGTCGGCGTCCGAGATAACGGTTCTCAGAGAGAGCGAGACGCTGGATGGCGCAGATGTGGTGGCCGGATGGAGCCTGCCGATTCGCGACGTATTCCGGTAAATCTTGGAGCAATATCGTCAGGCTTTCGCGGATCTCTTGTTCCCACAACGTTGTGTGTCTTGCTCGAAACGGGCGAGCGATCTGCTCTGCCGCGACTGCTTCGAGGCACTTCCTTACTTAGGTACACCCTTCTGTGGGAGATGTGGAATGCCGACGGCTTTCGAAGTCTATGTTTGCGACGAGTGTAAAAACGTGGACTTCGGGTTTTCGAGCGCCAGGGCGCCATTGAAATACGAGGGTGTTGGAAAGGAGATCGTTCACTCGCTCAAATATCAGGGATACACCCGGGTCGTGGGACGGCTAATGGCGCCGTTGATGGTGGAGATGGTCGAGGAGTCGTTCGACACTGTTGCGTGCGTGCCTTTGCATCGTTCCCGGCTCCGCAAGCGCGGGTTCAATCAGGCGGAGTTAATGGGCCAGGCTGTGGCTCAGAGGATAAAGGTTCCTTTTTCAGATAGACTTGAATCAGTGAAGAAGACCAGGGATCAGGTGGAACTCTCCGCCAGAGAGCGGCGGAAAAATGTTGAAGGTGCTTTCAAGGTGACGGATTCGCTACGCGGGAAGGTTCTTCTGGTAGACGACGTCTTTACTACGGGCGCCACATTGAGTGCGGGGGCCGGTGCCTTAATTCGTGCCGGGGCCGCCGAGGTTCACGCGTTGAGTTTGTGCAGGACTTGTTGAAAGGCTTAAAAGCCACCAATCGAAGGGAGGCCACATGAACGTAGCCGTCAAGGGGCGCAACATGTCGTTGACGGAGGCTCTCGAAGGGTACGC
>JBARZO010000116.1:0-5148 GCA_049650165.1 Rubrobacteraceae bacterium | reverse complement strand
TCCCGGACTTGCCGGATGGAATCTCCGCCAACGGTGAGGTTACCGCCAAAGGCGTCGCCAACTTCTTCGATACCCCCGAGGCCCGTGAATCCGAGGAACTGCAAAGCGCCGTAGACAACTTCGTGTCGGAGGATCTCACGCTGCTGCGGGCCGTCACCTCAGATAGCCCTTATATCGGAGCTGCGCGTGAAACGGTGGGCCAGGTAAGGGAAGTCGACCCCCCAGATGGAGCAAGCTTCCTCGTCGGCGGCCTCTCCGCCGGCCAGAAGGACTTCATCTCCAGCGTCTACGGCAAAGCCCCCTACGCGGCGGCCTTCGTGCTGATCGTCACCTACCTGGTGCTGCTCTACACCTTCAAATCAGTCTTCATCCCGCTGAAAGCCGTCGCTGTGAATATCCTGAGCCTCACGGCGAGCTTCGGGGCGATGGTGTTCGTGTTCCAGGACGGCAACTTCTCGAACCTGCTCAACTTCACGCCGCTGGGGTTCGTGGACGCGACGCTTCCTATCCTGATGTTCTGCACCATCTTCGGTGTGTCGATGGACTACGAGGTGTTCTTGCTCTCCCGCATCCGGGAGGCGTATGAGAACGGTGACTCCAACACGGCCAGCGTCGCCAAGGGGTTGGTAGCCACGGCGGGTATTATCACGTCGGCGGCGGCCATCATCATTGTTGTGACCGGCGCTTTCGCCTTCAGCAGCGTCGTCGTCACGAAAGCAGTGGGGCTGGGCCTGGCCGTGGCGGTGTTCGTGGACGCGACGATCATCCGGGTGCTGCTGGTGCCGGCCACGATGCGGGTGCTGGGCGACTGGAACTGGTGGCCCGGTGGCCGCAAGAGCACTTTCGGAGACACGCCGCGGCCGTCCTCCCGGAAGCCTTAGAGCTATAAGCCGTTTGCATTCAGCCCTTACAGATACTCGAAGCTAACTTTCCGAAGTAGCGCTTTTGGGTGCGGCCGTTCCACGGTCATCTCGGACAGTATCCGTTTATCGTTACTAGCCTCACCTGCACAGTTTTCTGCTTGCCGACCGTTGGGGGCGGCGTTTGAGATTAGGGTGGCAATTGCTCTATAATCCCACTTTCGAGGTTGTCGAAGCATTAGCAGAACACGACTAGAAAGGATTTGCGTGCTAGAGCCGGGTCCAATGTTGCCGTTGCGCCTCAGGGTTCTAAACAAGGTTGGCAAACGGCTTGGGGCTTCCCGCCTGCCGGTTGCCGGGTTGGATGAGGGCTCGTTGGTACAGGCTGCGGTGAAGAAGACCGGCTTGACTGATTTCGGGGATCCCTACTACCGGGAGGGTTTGTTGCGCTTGCTGTCCTCCCTGGAGAACGACGCCGGGCTCCATTTCGCCGGGCGGGTAGCCAACCGGGAGTTGATCGTCGGAAACCTCATCAACCGGCTGCTATTGACCGAAGCCCGCAAACGAACGCCCGAGGTCTTCCGGCAGCCGGTGCGACCCCCGATCCTCGTGCTCGGCCTACCCCGCTCGGGGACTACTTTTCTACACCGATTGCTGGCCCTGGACCCCGCGAACCGGGCCGCGCCGTGGTGGGAACTAGCTCGTCCCGTACCCGACGTTCGCCCCGAAGTTGGATCCGACGAACAGCCGGACCCCCGTCGCCAACACCTGCAGCGGAAGCTGCACCGGCGCCAGAAAGCGATGCCCGACTACGACAGCAAGCACTACACCCGGGTGGACACGCCGGAGGAGTGTATCTGGCTTCTGGCAAGTACCTTTCTCAGCCCCATCTACTGGGCGTTCGCGCCCGTATACGGCTACCTGGAATGGTACAAAGACCAGGACCGTTTGCGGGCCTACCAGGAATACCGGCAACTGCTCCAGGTGCTGCAGGCCGCGGACCCCACGCGCCGCCTCGCGTTGAAATCCTCCACCCACACCGGCGCCGTAGAGACGCTCGTACAAACCCTCCCCGGAGCGCTACTGATCCAGACGCACCGCGACCCGTCGGAGGCCGCCGTAAGCCTCGCAAGCCTCTTCTATTCGGCGCATAACAGGATGTCCGAAAGCCTCGACGTGTGCAGGATGACCAAATCACTCTTAGATTTCCACGAGCATCAGATAGCATGCAACCTCGCCGCCCGCGACGCCCACCCCAGCATCATCCTCGACGTGTACTACGATCAGCTCGTGGCCGACCCCGTCGGCACCGTCAGAGGCGTCTACGAGCACTACGGACTAGACTGGTCGGATGAGTTCGAGGAGAGACTGAACCACTACGTGCGACAGAACCCGAGGAGCAAGCACGGAGCCCACAAATACGCCCCGGAAGATTTCGGACAAACCGAAGAAGCAATCTCCGAACACTTCAGCGCCTACAACGAAAAGTTCGGATTCGCCAGCCCAAACCGAGTCCAATAGCGATCTCTGGCGGCCAGGACGAAGGAAGTAGATGAGCAGGCAGGAGACGGGCCGTAAACCGGAAGCGCGGCCAGTGTACCCGCCCGAGCCCGAGGCCCACGCCTACACCGACGGGGCATCCACGGGATCCCGAGGCCCCGGGGGCTACGGGGCCGTCGTGACCTGGTGTGGCAAGACCGAGGAGGTCAGTGGTGGCGAGCCGGACACCACGAACCAGCGGATGGAGGTGACCGCCGCCTGCGTCGCCCTTGAGACTATAGATGCGGGGCACGCCGTGACCATCTACTCCGACTCCTCTTACCTCGTCAACTGCATGAGGAGGGGCTGGCACGAGACCTGGCAGGATAACGGATGGCTCAACAATCTGCAAAAACCGGTGGCGAACAGGGATCTGTGGGAGAGACTCCTGAGAGCGGTGCGGCGCCACAGAGAGGTGCGATGGAAGAAGGTCAAAGGACATCAAAAGGGTGGGGGTTCGCATAAGGCTGGGAACGACCGGGCGGACGAGCTTGCCGTGTTGGCGAAAAAGGCGGCCGGCGGTGACCGGGGCAGCGCATCGACATCTTCACAGAAAGCGGAAGACTCCCAGGCTCGCCGGTGAGTGGGCGCGGCGGCCAAGACTAGTGTTTTGGACAGAGACGTTGGCCTGGCTCGCACGCTTTTTGCGGAACGAGGAATGGTTTCATCCTTCCAAAGCAAGCTCTGGGTACGCTAAATTGATCTTGCCAGACTTCGAGTAATTGGTAATAGGTTATACTTCTAAAGATGTGGGCAAACAGTACACTGACGAAGCTCACCTGGTAGGAGAACTATATTAATGGAGATGATCGGTGTTTAAAGCAGTTCATGACCACTCATCTTTGAGCGAGAAAATTATTGCCCAAATAACTGATGCTGTGATTGGTGGTCAAATAATGCCGGGCAGCCGGCTTCCACCGGAGCGGGATCTCGCGGAGCAATTTGGCGTAAGCCGTACCGTAGTGCGGGATGCGATCAAGACGCTCGCGGGCCGGGGATTTTTGCAGGTCCGACATGGCAGCGGCATCTTTGTCGCGACAGCCGAAGAGAGTATGGCTGGTTGCCTGGAAGTGCTCTCCGATACTCTCGTTTTACAGGGTAGCGGACTACAGGATTTATTCGACGTTCGCAAGACTCTAGAGGTGAGAACGGCTGAGCTGGCCGCAAAGCTGCGGACCCCGGATCAGGTAGAGCGCCTAAGAACACTCGTCGAGGAAGCTTACGAACATTTGGACGACCCGAAGGTGCTAAGCAAGAGAGACGCCCAGTTTCACGTGGCTATAGCCGAGGCCTCTCAGAACCTGGTGATGGTAAGGGTAATGCTTACCCTGCTGGATCTACTGGCGAAGAGTCGACTGGAAAGCCTGAGCATACCTGGTCAGGCAAAACGAGCTTTAAGTGATCACGAGAACATCATAAAAGCCATAGAGTCCCAAGATCAAAGCCAGGCGAAAAGAGCAATACTGGATCATCTCAACCAGACAGAAGACGCTATTTTGACCATGCGAGAGCAAGCGGATATAGCTCCGAACTCACTGGACTAGTTTTCCAGCAGCGCGTTTGCGCCAGATCATCCGGATCGCGGATTACACATGGAATTCCCAACCGGACCAGGTTACGGAAATTCTATCCCTGATGGGCGGAGCGCCGCGATCACCGCTCCCGCAGCCGCCAAGCCGCCCTTCAGTCTGTGTTTTTTCTTTTCTCGAATGCCCTACCTGACTCGCTGCTGCTCAGACTCCGACTGGTCTCCCAAGATGAGGTAGTCTAGTTGCTGTTTACGAATCATTCCCAAGTCTCGCCGCTTGTAGAGGTAGAAGGCGACGCCGAGTAGTATCCATACGAACAACGCGATCCACGACTGAATACCCAGGAATCCAGGTGAGCCCGGTATTACGAGCAGACAGAGGAATCCTGCCGCACAGATAGCGCCGAGCAAGCTCAAGGCTTTTCTTACGGGTGCGACTACGCTTACTATGTTCGTCTGATTCACACTCCCGCTATCCGACCAACGGAAAATCTTGTATGCGACCAGGCAAGCGTAAAGGTATGCGATCGTAACTCCCGTCGCCGTCATGTCGACGATCCACAACAGCACCTCTCTACCGAACCACGGTGCGATCAAGCAAACGCCGCAGGTAAGCATGATCCCGGCGTACGGCGTTCGGTGCGTGGAGTGAAGCTTGGAGAAGATACTCGGTATGAAACGGGCCCGCCCCATGGCGAAGAGCAGCCGGCTCGAAGAAACGAAGAAACCGTTCATACCGGTAAAGATCCCCATGCACAGTGCGATGGCTAGTATGAGGATTCCGAAGGCTCCGAACAGTCCCGCGATCGCTTCACCCGTACCCCATGCCGGCTCGGAGGCCACCAGGTCCTGCCAGGGCATGGCCGCGGCGGTAGCGAAGATCAAAGCCGAATATATAGCCGCCGCGACTATCAGGGCCGCGATTATAATACCGAAAGCCTTTGCCGCTGGGAAGTCGAATTCTTCCGCCGCCTGAGGCACGTTGTCGAAGCCTGCGTAGGCCCACGGTGAGATCGCGACTATCGCCAGAACCGCCGTCCACGCCGGGATCTCCGGGTTGAATGCGGGACCTATGTTGGCTGTGGAGGACGAAGGATGTAGAAAAACGCCTAGTGTGATCAGGACGACGCCGATAACCAGGATTACGCAGAAAATGTACTGTAGCCGACCGGAGATCGTAGCCCCACGAATGTTCATCCAGGCGAAGAAGATGAGTGCCAG
>JBARZO010000115.1:0-3234 GCA_049650165.1 Rubrobacteraceae bacterium | reverse complement strand
CTCGATAGGAGACATAGTTTCCTACCGCACGGATAATATAGTGGGCTCGCTCGCCGTGGAGTTCATGGGTTTTCGCAGCGTTGAGCCGGTCTTTGCCTCAGACAGCGACCATGACCGGTACGTCCAAAAGATGCGTATTCACCAGGACCGGGGTTAGCTCCGCGAGATGACTTTACCTGTTGGCGAAGTCCAGGTTCAGGGCAAAATCATAGAGGTGATTCACGCACCCGTCCGGTAGAGTAGATACTAGATAGTTGTCCTGCAAACAGGGAAAGAACGGGAAGGGTCATGTGCGGAAGATATACGCTTAAAGCCGAAGGACAGACGGTAGCTGACTTTTTCGGACTGCTCGAAGAACCGGATCTTGAGCCCAGGTACAACATCGCGCCTACCCAGCAGATACCGGTGGTCCTGGAGGATGCACTGAGTCAGGGTCGGGCTATAGAGATGATGCACTGGGGCCTAATACCCTCCTGGGCCAAAGATCCTTCAATCGGCTCTCGCATGATAAACGCCCGGGCAGAGACGGTCTCTGAGAAACCATCCTACAGGAGTGCCTTCAAACGTCGGAGATGCCTTATCGTTGCCGACGGATTCTACGAGTGGAAGAAAACAGACGACGGGAAACAGCCCTACTACCTGCGCCTGGGAAGTGGAGATCCGTTCGGGTTTGCGGGGCTTTGGGAGAGCTGGAGCATGGACGGAGGTGAGGAAGTGCGCTCGGCCACCATCATCACCACGGAGCCCAACGAGGTAGTCGCGGAGATCCACAACCGGATGCCGGTCATACTCCCACCGGATCTGTACGATGTTTGGCTGGAACCGGACAATGACGACCGGGAGGAGCTACTCTCGATGCTCGTCTCGGCTTCGCCTCCGGCCGAAGAGATGGAAGCGTATCCGGTGAGTAAGCGCGTAAACCGTCCGGCGAACGATGAGCCTGGTGTGCTTGAGCCGGTTTAGAGTGTGGTCCGTATACCTCGTATAATCTCCGGGTGAGCAAATCGAGCGGAGGACCTCATCGAGGAGGCAGAGGCCAGTCGGGCAGAGGCGGTAGGGGAGAGGTCATCACAGACCCGCGCCTGCTGTTCGCTTCAGATGGTCCGCTCTCTACCCGCAAGCCCGGCTATAGCGAGCGCCCGGAGCAAGTGGATCTCGCCGCGGCCGTCGAGGAATGTTTCGATACTAAATCTCTCCTCCTTGCAGATGCCCCAACTGGAACGGGCAAGTCTCTAGGCTATCTGGCGCCTGCCATCCTCCGGGCCGCCCAGCGTGGTGAGAAGGTAGTGGTCTCGACCGCCACCCTGGCCCTCCAGGCCCAGCTACTCAATGAAGACCTCCCGCCCTTGAGAAGTGCTACGGCTGAGCTTCTCGGATACCCCGAAGAGGAGAGCATCTCCTATGCTGTGATGAAGGGGAGACGCAACTTCCTCTGCACGAAGCGTCATCTCGAAACCTTAATGAGCGGGCAGATCTTCGACACGGAGCTTGTAGCCAACCTGGACAAGTGGGCCGCGGAGACCGAGACCGGAGATAGGGAGGACCTCACCTTGCCGATGCCCCTATCTGCCTGGGCCGAGGTTGCATCAGACGGGGACGACTGCTCGCCCAGGACCTGCCCGTACAGGCCTCTGAGTATTATTCGACCGAAAAAACTCGCTAAGCGAAATCGCGGTGTCTGTGTAGTATTTTGACTCAAGGAAGTTCTGTCAATGAGCATTATCCTCAACGGTTTTGGGCTGGATTGCTGATAACGCGCTGATCTGACCCTCGTCGTGACCGCTGAGAGCTTCTGATTTATCTACCTTGCACCGAAGTCGAGGCTGACTTAGGATACGTGGTGGATCGACTCGTTATTCTCGGTTTGATTGATTCAGGAAAGTCGGCCCAATTCAGCAACAAAATGGGAGGAGGCTTCGTGACCAAACCGGCTTTGGCCGCATCTTGGTGCAACATCCCACATAAGTGGAACATCATAGGCGACAGCTACACTGCAGTATTTGTTGCATCTGATCGAACCTCTTTGCAGAAAGACGATAACATTTGAGCCTCTCTAGGTCGGAGCACATGGCTCGCGTAAAGGGTAAAAATACATCCCCCGAAAGAATACTGCGCTCGGCTATATGGAAAGCTGGACTACGGTATCGTTTGAATTACAAGGTGCCTGCAGGACGACCGGATGTAGTATTCCCTGGATCGAAAGTCGCGGTATTCGTAGACGGGTGTTTCTGGCACGGGTGTCCGGCACACTATTCGAGACCTCGTTCCCGGGAAGAGTTCTGGTCTCAGAAGCTTGACTCGAACACAGAGCGCGATAGTCGGCTTACCCTTCGACTCGAAGCTCTCGGATGGATCGTGGTGCGGATCTGGGAGCATGAAATCTTCACTCAACTCAAGGAAGTAGTCGAGATCGTACGGCAAGCCACCCAGGGAGTCCCACCATTGAGAGAGCGCGACTGGCGTGCGGTGCGAGTCGTCCCAACTCCGCAAGAGGGACAGGGCTGGGAGATGCGAGAGCTTCGCCTGCTCCGTAACCGAGATGCGGTTCGTTATGAGATCGGTCCTAGAAAGACGGGGAAAGACAAGGGGCGTCCGAAAATCGCTCGAACGACTCGGCAGACGAGAGATCGGAAGACCTCCGGGTCGAGAAGGCGATCTGCATGACTGGCCTGAGGTATGAGGATGGCGAGTTTTTGAGAAGTACGGTACGGCCTTCTTACGAAGATGGCGAAAACGAAGTTACTATGGTGGATCTGTTCTCGGGATGCGGTGGTATGGCCCTCGGTATAGCCCACGCCGCATACCTGAAGGGCCGCGCCGTTCGCATTCCTCTGGCTATAGACATCGACGAAGGTGCCTTAAAGGTTTTTCGCGACAATTTCCGCAGCGCGGGATGTGAGCTGGGCGACGTCTGTGACTGGTTTGCTCCGGCCTTCGAAGATGCACTTACGGCCATGGAACGAAAAGCCAAAACCCTTGTTGGCGCGGGCGCCGACTTTTTGGTGGGCGGACCTCCTTGCCAGGGAAACTCGAACCTCAACAATCATACTCGTCGAAACGACCCACGCAACGCTCTCTATGCCAGGATGGCCCGAGCAGCTCGCGTGTTGGAGCCACGCATTGTCATAATAGAGAATGTACCTACTGTGCTGAACGACCATGGGAAAGTCGTCGACGCCACGAGAGAGGCGCTGAAGCAAGAAGGATACAGCGTCCATGATGATATCTTGAAAC
>JBARZO010000114.1:0-5620 GCA_049650165.1 Rubrobacteraceae bacterium | reverse complement strand
GGCCGGAGCCCTGATCTTAATTATTTCCGCGCTTCGCAACCGGGTGGCATTCAAGATGGCTGCGCGCAACATCCCGCGCCGCAAGACCCAATCGGTGCTCATCGTGGCCGGTCTGATGTTGGCGACGCTGTTGTTCTCGGCGTCCTTCACTACCGGAGACACGCTTACAAATTCGATCCGGGGCCAGGCGCTGGAGCAGATCGGCGAGGCCGACGTGGTCGTCCAGAAAGAGGCTCCGGAATCCGGGAACCAGTTCTCCGGAGGCCCGAACACCCGTGCGACGTATTTCGACGAGAACATAGCCGGTGAAGTCCGGGGCCGGCTGGCGGACGACGATGAAGTAGCCGGTGTTGCCCCACTGACCACCGAGACCGTGCCGGTTCTGTCCTCCGAAAATGACCTCAGCGAACCGGCGGTAGAAGTGCTCGGCATAGACGGAAGTTCGAGGCAAGGCTTCGACCGCCTGACGACCGGGTCGGGAAATTCGCTGGTGGTGGAAGACCTTGCGGAGAACGAGGTGTACGTCAGCGCCAAGACCGCCGAACAACTGGACGTAAAGTCCGGCGACGGAGTGCAGGCTTTTCTCGGACCGCAGCCCACGGATCTCAAGATAGCCGGAGTTTACGAGAGCGGGGCAAACCCGGCGGCTGAGACGTCGCTGGTAATGACGCTGGATCTGCTCCAGAGCCTTACCGGTAACGAGGGTGAGATCAACAACGTCATCATCACCCACGCCGGCCCCGCCGTGGAAGGCGGCACTCACACGAGCGCCACGTTGGACCGACTTGAGCCGATCCTGGCCGCCAACAGTCTGGAAGCTGACCCAATAAAGAGAGAAGCTCTGAAGGAGGCGGATCAGGCCGGGGAGCAATTCTCCAGCATATTCTTGCTCTTCGGGCAGTTCTCGGTGGCGGCGGGAATATTGCTTATATTCCTGATATTCGTGATGCTCGCCGCCGAGCGTAAACGGGAACTCGGCATCGCCCGCGGCGTCGGAATGCAGCGCGGACACCTCATAAGGATGTTCACCTTTGAGGGCGCTCTATACGCCCTCGTCGCGTCGGCGGTGGGCAGCGTGCTCGGCGTAGTGGTTGGTTGGGGGATGGTCCGGGTTATAAGCCAGGCCTTCGCCCAGTTCGACGACTTCGGGCTGGACATCGTCTTCACCTTCAGCCTGGAGAATATGGCTATCGCTTTTACGTTGGGCATGGTTTTGACTTTCCTGATCGTGGTGGCCTCCGCCTGGCGCGTGAGCCGGATGAACGTCGTCCGGGCCATCCGCGACATCCCGGAGCCAGACCGTAAAGGGCGGAGCGTTCGGGGTGTCATTCTGGCACTTATCGTTCCTCTCGCCGGTGCGCTGGCTGTATGGCAGGGCGTCGACGCGGAACAGGCGGGACTTTACCTGTTCGGGATCTCGCTCGTCATTATCGGATTGGCGCTTCTGGCGCGCATCTTCCGGGTGCCGGATCGGGTTGCATTCACGGCGGCGGGTCTGGCCCTGATCGGGCTGTGGGTCTCGCCTTTCGACGTCGGAACGGGCGGGATGTCCGAGGGCATAGACCTGTTCTTTATCTCGGGGATCATGATCGTCATCGGGGGAGTCTGGGTCGTCATCTACAACTCGGACCTGTTGCTCGGGGTCATAGTGGCGATCTTTGGGCGTATCCGGGGCCTGCCGCCGGTGCTAAAGACAGCAGTATCCTACCCGATGCAGAGCCGTTTCCGCACCGGCATGATCCTGGCGCTCTTCTCACTCGTCATCTTCTCCCTCGTGACGATGAGCTTTATCAACAAGTCTATCGGCAGCATCTTCGACGACACGGACCAACTCACCGGTGGCTTCGAGATCCGAGCCGACGCCGGTTACACCGCTCCGATACCCGACATGCAAGACGCCCTGAAGAGCGCCGATGGCGTAGACAGCGAAAACATTGTCTCCGTTGGCACCCTCTCCGGAATTCCGACGGAGGCCAAGCAGCGCGACACCGAACGCAAAAAAGAAAACCTCTTCTTGCAAGGCATTGACGAGAGCTACACAGACAACGTAGGCTATGGCTTCAAGGTCAAGGCTGCGGAGTATGGCTCGGCTGACGAGGTCTGGACGGCGCTGGAAGAGGAACCGGACACGGCGGTGATCTCCGCGTTCGTTGCGCCTACCAAGAGTGGTTTTACCTTTGGCGGTCCGGAGCCGCCCATAGAGCTTTCGGGCTTCTACCAGGAAGATGCGACACTGCCGGACGACCTGTACATTCGGTCTGAAGACCCGAACACTGGCGAGGTGCGGGACCTGCGCGTGATCGGGGTCGTCGAAGACACGGCTTTCTATGTCGGGGACGTGATGGCCTCGCAAAAAACGCTCGAAGGTCTGGCTGGTGCGCCCGTGCCGCCACAGAGCTACATGTTCGACCTGGCTGGTGGCGCGGAGGCTGGGGCCGTCGCCCGTAACCTCGAAGAGAGCTTCGCCCAAAACGGCTTGCAGACCTCCGTCTTGAAAGAGGAGATAGAGGACAACGCCGCAGCCAACACCATCTTCAATGATCTGCTCACGGGCTTTATGGCTTTGGGACTCCTTGTTGGAATCGCGGCGCTCGGCGTGATCGCCGCCCGCTCGGTCGTAGAGCGCCGGCAGCAGATCGGGATGCTGAGGGCGCTGGGATTCCAGAAGGGCCAGGTGCGGCTCGCGTTCTTGCTGGAGTCTTCGTTCATCGCTTTGTTAGGCATCGGGCTCGGGGTCGGCCTGGGCGCGGCGCTTTCCAACGAGGTCATAAGCGGCTTGACCGAAGACCTCGCGGGCGCCACCTACCAGGTCCCCTGGACCGCGATGGCGCTCGTCGTGGCGCTCACTTACGTGGCCTCACTCCTGACCACATACCTACCCGCCCGGCAAGCCTCGAAGGTCTACCCGGCAGAGGCGCTGCGTTACGAGGAGTAATTTCAGATGGCGTCGGAGTTGGTTTTGAGAACATACGAGGACTACGAGGAGAGCCGGGGGGATCTGAGCGGTATGTTCTCAGCACTCGCTGGTGATTTCAACATCAATCGGGTGCTCTACCCGGGGTCATACGTCCATCTGACCCCTTCTTTTGTCTTTCCTACTGTCGTCTACGTAGATACCGACAAGCGGGCCAACAAGTTCTTCGCCGACCGTTTGAGTGTAGAGGCACTCGTGAACAAACGCAAGCAGTATGATGGACGCCCCGAAATCACCTTTCATCACACCGATTACACTACCGATCTGGACGAACCGAAAGGGAGCTTTGATCTACTGGTCTCACTATATGCCGGCTTCGTCTCTGAGGCTTGCAAGCGGTACCTGCGTCTCGGCAGATGGTTGTTGGCTAACAATAGTCACGGGGACGCCAGCATGGCCTCTATCGATCCCGACTACGAGTTCGTCGCCGCCATGAAGCACCGTGGCGATCGCTACCGGCTTGCCTATAAAGATCTTGACACGTACTTCGTGCCGAAGAAAGATGTCGAGGTGACATCAGAGTTACTCAGATCAACCGGACGAGGGATTGGCTACACAAAAACCGCCACCGCGTACGTCTTCCGGCGGCGCGCCTGAGCTCGCCCCCCGGATCTCATCCGTCGGGACGAGACGGCAGAGAATTGCCTGCCTCTATTGTGAGGCTCAGAGCGGAACCTTGAAAATAGAATGCGGCATCGTTTACTTTGATTCCCTACAAGCAATGGTACTTATATACAACGGACTTTACGAGTCGGTAAGTTCTTTGCGTTTGTTCTTAACGAGATGAGTCTCTAGCCCCGAGCCTCCAGATGGCGTAGGATGCCCGGTCAATGGGATTCTCGTTAGTCGGGACGGGTTCCTGGAACTAGGGAGAATGGGAGTTTAATGTGGGCGCTATAGGGGTATAGCCGAGGTACGTGTAGTTGAGTGCCACTTCTTGTATCAATTGCGTCTATTAAAGTAAGCTCCCTACCTTACGCAGAGAATGTGCCAGCCTGGCGTACTCGGTTCCTCGCAGAGCCTTCAACAGCTTGTCGTCTGCGGTGATCATCACAGTTTCGGCGTCCTCGGCGAGTGCCAAGAACAAGGCGTCGTAGATTATGGCTCCGGAGTCGAATGCTATCTCGGCGCCACGGTGCATCAGATCCTCGGGCGCATACAAAAACACAGGATCTATGGCGAATTGCTCCCACGATGCGCGCATCTCTTCGAGTGGCAAGCCCTCGCGACTGTGTTGCTGCCAGAGTGCGTTGAAAAACTCAGGATAGATCGTGCTCGGTGCGAGCAACGTGAGCTCTTCAGATTCCGCACGTCTGAGCAGCCCCGCAGCCTCTTCGTGCTCTTCTTCCGGCAAGTACCATTTGACGGCTACCGAACTATCGAGAATGAAGGAACGTGGATCGCCAGAATGTTCGCTCAAAGAGCGATTAAACTCTGGAGTCTCGGTCGGCGCGGATTATCTCGGCCGAGTCGGGAAAGGTGTAGCCTGCCTCCTTGAGCCGGTCGTGGATCTGCTGAGCCCTGCGGGTAGCGCCTTGGTAGTCCTCGCGCCGCGGACGTCGAGATGGCTGAAGTTTGGTCTCCTTGTCGGCCACTTTAATCTGACCCCCTGTATCTTGAGATTGCATACGACACTATTACACTCTTCACAACTTTCATGCCAATTCTAGGCCCATGCTACCTCCTCGACCGCCTGCTGTAAGTCGCCTGGCGTACCTTTGACGTACACCATCGTGGTGTCCAGCGAGTCATGGCCCATTATCTGCGCCAACCTATGAAGCGGCACTCTCTCGGCCATCACATACCCAAATCGGTGCCTGAGGTTCTGCGGGCTTACGTCCTCGACTTTCGCCAGCACCGCATACTTGGCGAAGATATAACCCAGCGCCCGGTCGGTGATCGGCCTGAGTCCGCGCTCGCCGTCACCGTTCTTCTCTCCCTTCCGGGAGGGGAACATACAGAGCGTTTCTTCTGGTAGCTCCTTCATCCACTCAGCGAGCGCCTCCCTGGCCGTCGTGTTCAACGGCACCTCCCGGTACTTGCCCCGCTTGCCCCAAACCTTCAGATGTCCGCTCCTCTTCGCCATCTTCACGTGGGAAGGCTTGAGGCCGCACAGCTCCTCCGAGCGGAGTCCCGTATGGAGCGCCAATACTATTAGGGTGCGGTCCCGCAAAGAGCCGTACCGCTCGACCGCCGCAACGAGCGCCGCCTCTTCCTTGTCGGTCAGGTGCCTGGGCGGTGGCACGATCCGCGGCACTAGCTTCACCGCCTTTGACGGGTCCCGGGAGACCAGGCCTTCATCAACCGTCCATCCAAAGTAGCGCTTTATCGAGATCAGGTGCCGGTTGATCGACGCCGGCTTCAATTCCAACGAGTTCTTCAGATGCGACCTATATAGAGTGATGGTCGGTGTAGTTACCCCAGAAGGCGAGAACGTCTCACCGTACTCTTCGCCCTCCGCCCAACTCATCTCACAGAAGGCCGCGAACTGCCTCAGGTCCGAGAGATAGTTGCGGACCGTATCGTTCGCTAGATCCTGCTCTTCGCGCAAGTAGTTGGAGAATCGTTCAAACTCCTTCTCACCCTCTGCGGAGAGCTTTGGTTTAGAGGTGCGCTTCATACAGATACATTATCAGACATCCGTTT